>PPGL01000031.1 GCA_003173915.1 Candidatus Levyibacteriota bacterium
TTCTTCGCACATACAATATTTTGGGTTTGCCGATTTTTACTGATGAAGCAATTTATGTGAGATGGTCACAAATTGCTGCTCAGGATGCTGCAGAAAGGTTCATCTCCCTCACAGATGGGAAACAACCAATGTATGTTTGGATTGCAATGGTTTTTATGCGATTTATTCATGATCCACTGCTTGCTGGACGGTTAGTGTCTGTTTTTGGGGGTGTTCTTACTGCAATCGGACTTTTCTTTTTGACTCGGGAACTTTTTAAAAATAAATGGATTGCTTTTGTTACTGTTGCAATGTATGTTATTTTTCCATTCAGTTTGGTGTACGATAGGATGGCTCTCTATGAAAGTCTTGTTGCTGCATCAATTATTTGGGGAATATATATAGAGGTACGCCTTGCTAAATATGTACGGCTTGATTTGGCACTCATTGCAGCGTTAGTTGTCGGAGCAGGGATGCTTACCAAAACAAATGCATTCTTTAATTTATATTTTCTTCCATTTACCCTTTTAGTTTTTGACTTCAAACAGAAGAATGTTAAAAAACAATTTGTAAGGTGGATAATCTATGCTCTAGTTGTTGTTATTTTGTCTAATATCTATTATTCAATTCTCCGTCTGTCTCCACTTTTTGGAATGATTAATGAAAAAAATCATACATTTTATTATTCATTTCATGATTGGTTACAGCATCCAATTCAGTTTTTTGCTGGTAATTTACACGGGCTTTTGGATTGGTTTTTTACCTATGTTGGATGGATTCCTTTCGCATTTATGGTTGGGAGTTTTTTTGTTTTCAGGAAATTATGGCGAGAGAAAGTTCTTCTTCTTGTGTGGTTTATTCCACCAATTATTGGATTGGCACTTCTCGGAAAAGTATTGTACCCACGGTATATTTTACCAATGGTAGTTCCACTTATTCCACTTGCTGCACTTGCAGTATGGTATCTTTTTACAAAATATAACAAACTTTGGGTACGCGTGTTGGCAATTATTGTATTTGCGATTATGTATCTTCGCGCAGATTATTATATTCTTACTGATTTTGCTCACGCACCTATTCCTAAGCCAGATTTAGTACAGTATATAAATAGTTGGCCGGCTGGTGGAGGAATTAAAGAGTCAGTCGCTTTTTTTCAACAAGAAGCGAAAAAACAACCAATTTATATTGCAACTCAAGGAACGTTTGGTCTTATGCCGTTTTCTCTACAACTGTATTTGCAAGATAAGCCAAATCTTACTCTGCAAGGGATTTGGCCAATCGATAAGCAGTTGCCAGATAGTGTAGTCGCGGCAGCAAAAAAATATCCAACATATTTTGTCTTTTACCAACCTTGTCCAAATTGTAGTGGAATACATAATGAGGAAGCACCATCGTCATGGCATGTTACAAAAATTGCACAATATCAAAAAGGAATTGGCACAGACCATCTAACCGTTTATCGCGTAGTCTCTTCGTATGAAAAATAAGTTGTATCTTTTTCTTGTTCTTATGACATTCTTTTGTGCGTTTTTTCTTCGCTTTCATCGATTGGGAGTTGTTCCAAACGGACTTAACGGAGATGAAACAGCAATTGGATATAATGCATTTCTTATTTTGCATACCGGAAAGGATGAATATGGAAAAAAATTTCCATTGTATTTTAAATCGTTCAATGACTACAAATTGCCAGTCTATATTTACACAACTGTTCCATCAATCGCTCTATTTGGCCTTACTGAATACGCGGTTCGTTTTCCATCCGCTCTTTCAGGTTTTCTGACAGTTATTGTTTTGTACTTTCTTGTAAGAGAGCTTTCTCGAAGAAAAGATGTTCCACTTATTGCCGCATTTCTTCTCGCAGTTAATCCGTGGCATGTGTTTTTATCTCGTGCTGCATTTGAAGTAAATCTTTCAGTATTCTTCGTTACATTGGGCGCTTTTTTGTTTGTGTTTTCCATGAAAAAAAATGTGTCTATGATTTTTTTAAGTCTTTCAATTATTTCTTTTTTCCTCGCATTATATTGTTATAACGTTACAAGACTCACCGCTCCATTACTTCTTGGTAGTCTTATCGTTATCTATAGAAAAAAACTATTTTCACTCTCCCGGATCTCGCTTATGTTCATTGTTATGCTTATTATTGTAGGAGTACTTCCTTTTCTTCTTACGTTTGCTTCTTCTTCTGGTTTCTCGGGTCAACAAAGCGTCATGATTCAAGGAGGAAATTCGCTTGCAAATATACTTGAGATACAACAAGAAGTGGCATTGCAGTTTTCGCCCTGGTTTGTCAAAACATTCTTCAATACCTATGTACTTATTGCGTATCAGTATATCCGAAATATTGGAGGTTTTCTTTCCATTCCGTATTTCTTTTCATTCGGACAACCCGGAGGAACAACCAACATAGACAATATGGGAATGTTTTATTCATTTGAGCTCCCATTGGTAATTGCAGGATTTATTGTACTGTTTCAGAAAAAAACGAAAGAGATGTTGTTATTTTTTTATTGGTTTGTTATTTCTGTACTTGTTGTAAGTTGGAGCGCGGAAGTTCCGCATGGGACAAGGGCATTTATCATTGTTATTCCTATGGTTGTTTTATCGGCATATGGCAGCGTTTTTTTATTCGATTTGGTAAAAAAAATTTCTTCCAAAATTTTTCAAAGAGCAATTTTTCTTGGTTTTGCTGCGTTTGCAAGCTATTCAATACTGTACTTTTTTGTAACATATTTTGTCCGGATGCCTGTTTTATTTGGGAATGTCTGGCGCCCTCAAGATAAAGCGCTCGCATTATATTTAAAAAGTGAAGAGTCAAAACATGAAAAAATTATTGTTGATTCCGATGCAGATTTTATTTATACTTCGTTACTTTTTTATCAACAGGTGCCACCGGATGTTTTCTTTTCTCAAGCAGTGCATGAGCCAGATAGTTTGTTTGTCCATTTGGAAAAAATGGGGAAATATCAATTTAGAAAAATTGATTGGGTAAAAGATTATTATTGTAAAACATGTCTTCTTGTTGGTGGAGGAAGTGATATTCCCGGTGCACATAATCCTACTAAAACATTTTACTATCCTTCTCGTCCGGATGTGGCATATGTGAATAAAAAGTATGTTCAATTTCCCGTACAGGACGCTGTATATAACATATATATTCCGGAGTAATATGATAAAAAAAATTATTTCTTATCTTTGGATTCCGATCGTGCTTGTAGCTCTTACGTTTCCAATCATCCTTCCATATTTTCATCCTGGATATTTCCCAACACATGATGGTGAATGGGCAGTGGTACGTTTGGGAGATATGTTTCGTGAGATTCGAGATCATCAATTCCCTCCACGATATAGTGGCAATCTTGACTTTGGATATGGCTATCCGTTGTTTAATTTTGCATATCCATTACCGTATTACATAGGACTAGTTCTTTATTTACTCAAATTTTCTTTTATTGACTCAATAAAATTCTTATTTGCTGGAAGTGTTTTACTTTCTGTCGGTTTTATGTATTTGGCCGCAAAAGAATTTTGGCAAAGTAAAAAAGCTGGGTTTGTAAGCGCTTTATTATTTGCATACTTTCCATATCGATTAGTTGATTTATATGTCAGAGGGTCAATTGGTGAATGTTTTGCTTTTATTTTTTTCTCTGCATTATTTTGGTTTGCAATAAGACTTTATAAAAGTCCAAAGCAAAAAATATTTATTCCATTAATTTCTTTAGGAGTTGCAGGTCTTATTCTGAGTCATAACATTATGGCAATACTTTTCTTCCCGTTGTTTTTACTTTTTATTGCACTGCTTGTGTGGAAAGAATATAGAATACATATTACTTCGCTTGCTACATCGCTTAGTCTTGGCTTACTCGCTGCATCTTTTTTTTGGGCGCCTGCACTTGTGGAAAAAAATTTAATTCTTTTGTCAAAAATTCCTATTGCAGATAGGTTGATAAATTATGTAACTTTTTGGGATTTGCTTTTTCGCCCTTGGGGATATGGAATTCCCGAAGTAGCACAAGGAGGATTTACTTATCAAATTGGCTGGCCGCAAATTGTAGCTTTTTTGTTTGTTTTAGTTCTGTTCACAAAGATGATTTTTCAAAAGAAACATGTGACTGCAACTATAAATGATCGTGTTGTTGGAATTTTTATTGTTATAACAGTTGGAATGATTCTTATGATGTTTCCTTTTACCAATGTTATATGGAAAAC
This sequence comes from Candidatus Levyibacteriota bacterium, assembly GCA_003173915.1. The sequence goes on from PPGL01000031.1 coordinate 4,186, forward strand.
TGTTCCTCTTTTGAAAGAAATTAACTATCCCTGGACATTTCTTGGACCTATTGGATTTATTATTAGTTTTCTTAGTGGATACATTGTTATTCAAAAAAAACAATGGATTACTCTTTTTGCATGTATTCTTTGTATAAGTGCTCTTTTATTGTATCTTCCAAATGCAAAGCCTCAAAAATTTACTTATTATGACAGCTCTTATTATCTTACCAATGACGGGACAACAACATCGTCATCTGAATATACTCCGCTATGGGTAAAAGAACTCCCACTGAATAGACCTACAGAAAAGGTACTTGTTTTATCAGGACAAGGAACAATTTCAAATCTTTCCTATAATTCAAAAATGACTACATTTTCTGCGTCGCTCTTAACAAAAGGAGTTATTAGAATTAATACAATTTATTACCCAGGGTGGAGAATTACTGTTGATGGCATGCATGCTATGCCAGATTATAATAATTCCCATGGAGTAATGGATGTAACATTATCTTCTGGTACACATTTTGTCAGTGCTACCTTTTCAGAAACACCTCTGAGACTTTTTTCAGACATTCTCTCCTTATGTTCGGTAATACTTATCATAGGATGTATTGCGTGGTTTATTCCCAGAAAAAGAATATTCATATGAAACTTTTAAAATCTTATCTTCCTATATTATTTGTTATTGTTTTAAGTTTTTTTACTGTACGACCACTCCTGCAACCTGGGTTTTTCCCAATGCATGATGATACACAGGTTGCCAGAGTTTACGAAATGAGTAAAGCGTTAAAGGATGGTATGCTTCCTGTTAGGTGGGTTGCGGACTTAGGATATGGTTACGGATATCCAATTTTTAATTTTTATGCACCTCTTGCATATTATGTTGGTGGAGTAATTGCAGCGGTGGGTACTGACCCTCTTGTTGCAACAAAAGTGATGATGATAATAGGAATGCTTGCTGCAGGAATGTGCATGTACTTGTTTTGTAATCTTGTATGGGGGAAAGCTGGGGGAATTCTTGGAGGAGTTTTTTATGCATATGCAACCTATCACGCCTTAGACCTATACGTTAGAGGAGACGTTGCAGAATTTTTTGCATATGCATGTATTCCACTTGCTGCGTATGGACTGCTTCTATCTTTTAGAAAAAAAACTTTGCTTTCGGTTGGAATTGGAGCAATTGGTTTTGCAGGAGTTATTATCTCTCATAATCTAACCGCACTTATGGTAGCACCATTTTTATTTCTTTTTTCACTAATATTGGTATATATTGGTTGGAAGGAAAATAAAAAAGACAAACGTTTTGTTTTTCCAGTCATATCATTTGTTGGAGGGATTCTTCTTTCTTCATTTTACTGGTTGCCAGTACCTTTTGAAATGCACTATTCCAATGTGCTGTCTCAAGTTGGTGGAGGCGCAGATTTTAGAGATCATTTTGTTTGTCTGTCACAACTTTGGTATAGCCCGTGGGGATATGGAGGTTCTGTTCCGGGATGTGTAGACGGATTATCGTTTATGGTAGGGAAACTTCACTTTCTTGCTGTTTTTATATCGATTGTAGCAGCAGGATTTTTATGGAGAAAAAATAGAAATGCATCACTATGGATAATAAGTGGCATTGTTGGATTTTTCATTTCTGTTTTTCTTACAACCGCGTTTTCTAAACCAATATGGGAAACAATTTCTGCGATGGCATTTTTTCAGTACCCGTGGAGGTTTTTACTACTTGCAGCATTTTTCTCTTCTTTTCTCGGAGGAGGACTTGTTCTGTTATTTAACAACAAATTACTTCGTGTTCTTTTTGTACTTTTGCTATCTTTTGGAGTAGTGCTACTGCAATATAAATTTTTTGTTCCTCAAAAAACTCTTCCTGTTTCATCGACATTTTATACTAATCCACAAAGTCTTATGTTGAGAACTTCAAAAATTTCTGATGAATATATGCCAAAAGGATTTAAAAAACCCATGGTAGAAAATTCCATTCCTCAAGTTCCTTTTTCTGTTCTTCATGGAAAAAATGGGATTGTGCTGATTACGGAAGATATAACACAAAGAAAAGAAGCAGTTATCAACTTAGAATCGCCTGCACTACTGATTGTTAACATTGCATATTTTCCTGCGTGGCAGATTTATATAGATGGAGTGCGCGCATCTTTTACTCCAACCTCATACGGCTTAACACTTCCAATTACAGAGGGGAAGCACACTGTTACCGCCTTTTATGTATCAACTCCAATTGAAAATGTAGGCAATATGCTAACACTTACTAGCATCCTCTTACTTATTCTTGCTATAATTTACGAAAGGAGACCACTATATGGCAAAGCTCGTACCTGAATTATCTATATTTTTCCCATTCTGGAATGAAGAACAAAATATTGAAAAAGTCGTAAGTCAGGCAATTCCTGTTGCAGAAAAGGTCGCAGAGAAGTGGGAAATTCTCATGATTGATGATGGATCAAACGATAATACCCTTGAAATTGCAGAAAAACTAGCGAAAGAAAATTCTCATCTACGCGTTATCTCACATAAACCAAATAGAGGATATGGAGCATCTCTAACAGAAGGATTAACGCATTCTAAATATGACCTTGTTGTTTTTACAGATGGAGATGGGCAGTTTGATTTTTCTGAAGTAACAAAATTTTTAGAAAAAATTGATGATGTAGAGATGGTAATTGGTTTTAGAAAAAAGAGAAACGACAAAAATATTGGTAAGCGCCTTTTGCTTATGAACATGCTAAAAGTGTGGGATTTTATCTTATTTCATTTTAGTTTTCGAGATATTGATTGTGGGTTTAAAATGTTTCGTCGTGAAGCGATTGATAAATTATTACCTCTTCGATCAGAAGGAGCGATGATTACCACAGAAATTCTTGCGAAAGCAAAACGAAAGCACATAAAAATAAAAGAAGTTGGCGTGATGCATTATCCTCGAGAATTTGGTCATCAATCAGGTGCAAATTTTCCAGTTATTGTGAGGGCAGTTTTGGAAAGTCTGATTTTATGGTACGACTTACATTATGGAAGAGCTTGATATCGCTGCGGTTACAAAGCGATCGATCCGAGGGGTGTTTGCTTTAGTAACCAGAAGTCTTTTTATTCAAATTGTTACTCTTGTTGTTAATATTTTTCTTGGTGTTTACCTTTCTGCATCAGACTGGGGAGTGTATCTTATTGTTTCTTCAGTCATTGCTTTTTTACAGTATTTTTCAGATATTGGTTTGGCAGCTGCGCTTATTCAACAAAAAGATGCAATAACACAAGATGAATTAAAAACAACATTTACTATTCAACAAGCACTTGTTATTACAGCTTGTGCTATCGCCCTTATTTTCTCATCATATATTGGTTCTTTTTATCATTTAAAAGCAAATGGAACAATACTTTTTCAAGTACTTATTATTTCATTTTTTCTTTCTTCTCTTAAAACAATTCCCTCTATTTTACTTGAAAGAGATCTTCGGTTCGACAAGCTAGTTATTCCACAGATTGTTGAAACATTGGTTTTTGATATCGTTGTTCTTTTCTGCGCCTACAATAACCTAGGAGTTGCAAGTTTTACATATGCAGTACTTCTTCGAGGAATAAGTGGGTTAGTCACTATTTATATAATAGCTCCGTGGAAAATTCGCATTGGATTTTCAAAAAAAGTCGCGAAGAAACTTCTATCATTTGGTATTCCTTTTCAGGCAAATAGTTTTCTTGCATTACTCAAAGATGATTTATTGGTCGCATATATTGGTAAAGTTCTTCCACTAGCACAAGTTGGGTTTATTGGAATTGCACAAAAGTGGGCATTTGTACCTTTGAGGGCAATTATGGATAATGTTATTCGTATAACATTTCCATCCTTCTCTAGACTGCAGAATGAAAAGGAGACTCTTGCGAGGGGAGTAGAAAAATCCCTTTTTGCACTTTCTTTATTAATATTTCCTTCACTTGTAGGTCTCGTTTTGCTCGCACCATATTTTATTCATCTTGTTCCTCGTTATCAAAAATGGGAACCTACTGTTTTATCCCTCGGCTTTTTTGCCTTCAATGCGGCGCTTTCGTCTATCAGTACTCCCTTAACCAATGCACTGAATGCAATTGGGAAAATAAAAATTAGTCTCTATCTAATGATTTTTTGGACTATAGCAACATGGGTTCTTACCCCTCTTAGTATTTTTCTGTATGGTTTTAACGGAGTTGCAATAGCTTCTGCAGTCATTTCTTTGTCCGTTGTGTATGTTGTTTGGCTTACAAAAAAGTATATTCCAATTTCAATTAGCAAAGCTGTGGGATATCCCTTGGCTGCATCAATAATTATGGGAGTGATTGTTCTTGTTGCGAGAACTTTTTTATCAATTTCCTGGTTTTCTACAGCCACTTTAATTTCTTTGGGAATTGGAACTTACGCAGTTGTAATTCTTCTTATTGCAAAAGAAGCTGTTTTAACAGACATTGCAACAATTAGAAGGCAATTTGTAAAATAAATTTATGAAAAAATTATCAGTTGTTATTTCTGCCTATAATGAAGAAAAGAATATTGAAGAGTGTCTAGAATCAGTAAAAAATGTTGCAGATGAAATTATTGTTGTTGATAATTCGTCTTCAGATAATACTCAAGAAATTGCAAAAAAATACACACCACATGTATTTACACAAAAAAATGATCCCAAAAAAATTGATTTACAAAAAAATTTTGGATTCTCAAAAGCTACAGGAGATTGGATTTTAAGTCTTGATGCAGACGAGCGGGTGAGTACGGAACTCGCTGCTGAGATCAAATCTGTCATCCTGGAGGGAGCAAAGCGACCGATAGGATCTTCCACAAATGATAAAAGAGATTCTATCGCTTCTCCCGCTCAGCGGGCTTCGCTCCAGAATGACAAGAAAATTAGTGGATATTGGATTCCGCGAAAAAATATTATTTTTGGGAAATGGATTGAACACACGGGATGGTTTCCAGATCCACAACTACGACTTTTTCAAAAAGGAATGGGTCAGTATACCTCTGAACATGTACACGAACACATATCAATTACAGGGACAGTAGAAAATCTGCATGAATTTATTTTACACAAACACTATAATAATATTGGTGAATTTATTGGAAAAATGATGATTTATGCTCCAAATGAAGCAGATAATTTAGTTGCGAATGGATACACATTTTCTTATTTAGACTCACTACGTTTCCCGGCAAAAGAGTTTATTAGTAGATTTTTTGCAAGAGAAGGGTACAAAGATGGACTGCACGGACTTATTTTGTCACTTCTTATGGCATTTTATCATCTCATGATTTTTATTTTTCTTTGGGAGAAAAAGGAGTATCGTGAAGTAAATTCTGATGCATTTTTACATGATGTTAAAAATGAAAGTATCCATATAGGGAAAGAATTGTTGTATTGGTTTGCAACAGAAGGTCTTAAAGCAGCAAAAGGTATGGAAAAGATTACTCTAAAAATTAAACGCAAACTTTCTTTATGAAAAAAATCGGCCTCGTTACCATCAATTACAATAGTGATAAAGAAACACATGCATGTCTTGCGTCTCTAAAAAAAATGCATATTCCAGAAGGATATGCACTTCGTGTTGTCGTTATAGATAATGCATCGAAAATTCCTTTTGTATTAACTCCAGAAGAAAAAAAAGAGGACATAGAGTTAATTCGGACAAATGAAAATCTGGGTTTTACTGGAGGGAATAATCTTGGTATTCGGTATGTAATGGATCATGGAGATGCCTATATTATGCTCCTTAATAATGATACAATTGTTGATAAAAATACACTTTTAGAACTTCTTAATGGATTTCATACAACCGAAAATATTGGAGTGACTGTTCCGAAAATATACTTTGCAAAAGGTCATGAATTTCACAAAGAAAGATACAAAAAAGAGCAACTCGGAAAAGTATTTTGGTATGCAGGAGGAGGGATCGATATGGCAAATGTTTTTACTTATCATAGAGGAGTTGATGAGATAGACCAAGGGCAATACGATACTTCCCAATCAGTTGATTTTGCAACCGGTTGTTGTATGCTTATTAAAAAAGAAGTACTTGAGAAAGTCGGCCTTTTTGATGATACATTTTTTCTGTACTTTGAGGATGGAGATTTAAGTATGAGGATACAACGTGCAGGATTTATTCTTATGTATACGCCTAAGGCAATTATTTGGCATATAAATGCAGGTTCGTCTGGATCTGGATCGTCGTTACATGATTATTTTCTCACAAGAAATAGAATGGTTTTTGGTATGCGATATGTCTCTCCTCGAACAAAAATTGCTCTCATTAAAGAAAGTATGCGTTTGTTATTTGCCGGGAGAGAGTGGCAAAAAAAAGGAATTGTGGATTTTTATTTAGGAAGATTTGGAAAAGGAAGTTGGGGAAAGTAGAAATTTATTTTATGAAACTATCAGCTATTATTATTGCAAAAAATAGTGCCGAGTTAATTAAGCAGTGTATTGAATCTGTATCATTTTGCGATGAAGTTGTAGTTGTTGATGGAGGATCTGAAGACAAAACGGTTTCTATAGCAAAATCTCTTGGAGCAGTTGTAGTTTACGGGTCGCCAGATGATTTCTCAAAGCAAAGAATGGTAGGTCTTGAGAAAGCGCATGGGGAGTGGG
>PPGL01000050.1 GCA_003173915.1 Candidatus Levyibacteriota bacterium
TTGCAGTTGTTGGAAATAAAAAAGGAAAAGTTGGTGTCGGACACGGAAAAGCAGCAGACGTCGCAGCATCTATTCGAAAAGCAGTTTCAGCAGCAAAAAGACAGTTTATTGAAGTCCCAATTGTGAATGGAACTATTCCATTTGGTGTCAGAATAAAGCGAGGAGCAGCAAAAATTATGCTTAAGCCTGCTCCAAAAGGAAGTGGAGTTATTGCTGGTGGAGCAGTAAGAAGTGTTGTTGCTGCAGCTGGAATTGAAAATATTTCTTCAAAAGTACTTGGAACAAACAATAAATCAAGTAATGTGTATGCAACAATTGATGCGCTCAAGCAAATTGCTGTAATGCACAATAAATTTAAAAATCAATCAGCTGGACAGGCTGGAGATACGCATGCAAAAGGCAAAAATCAAAAATAATATATTCCTATGAATACGTTACATACATTACCATCAATAACAACAAAGGCAAAAAAAAGACTTGGACAAGGACATGGTTCTGGTCGTGTTAAAACTTCTGGTCGAGGTCAAAAAGGGCAAAAAGCACGACGCAAGATTAAGCTTTCTTTTGAAGGAGGAGCATTGCCTCTTATTAAAAGAATGCCATTTCTTCGTGGAAAAGGTCGCAACTATTCTTTGCAAGGCAAGAAAGTATTAGTAACGCTTGATAGACTTAATGGTTTTGCAAAAGACAGTATTGTCGATGTTGAAGCATTAATTAAAAATAAAATTGTTGTAGAAAAAGACGCAAGAGATTATGGCGTGAAGATTCTTGGAGATGGTACAATAGAGAAGGCTCTGCGAGTAAAACTTCCAACTTCTCAGTCTGCAAAAAAGAAAATTGAGAAGGCAGGGGGAAGCGTAGAGTTGTCTCTCAATGAATAACATTCTTGACGTTTTTAGAAAAAGTTGGGCTTCGCCAGAAGTCCGCGGCAAACTTCTTTTTACCGCTGCCATATTTGTTGTTTTCCGTTTTTTTGCTCACATTCCAGTAAGCGGAGTAAATATTGCTAGTCTTAAAACCCTTTTTGCCCAAAATCAATTTTTAGGTTTGTTAGATATTTTTTCCGGAGGAGCATTAGCAAATTTTTCTGTCATGGGACTTGGTCTTAATCCCTATATCAATGCTTCTATTATTTTGCAGCTTTTAACAATGGTATTCCCAAAGCTTGAGGAACTTCAAAAAGAAGGAGATTCAGGAAGACAGAAGATAAATCAATATACTCGCATGGTAACTGTTCCTTTGGCAGCGCTCCAGGCTTTTGGTATGTATGCACTGCTTCGCTCACAACACATTATCGCAACTCTTTCAATTATTAATGTTATTGCTTTCATTCTTACTATGACCGCTGGAACAATGCTTGCCGTATGGCTTGGAGAACTTATCTCAGAAAAAGGAATAGGAAATGGTGTGTCCCTTCTTATTTTCGCAGGTATTATTGGAAGACTTCCTGTTGCTTTTACCCAAACTGCATCAACAGCAACTGCAGAAAATATGTTTAACATTCTGATTTTTGCTGCACTTGGCATTATTGTCATTGCTGCAATTGTTATTATTAACGAGGCAACTCGCCAAATTCCCGTGTTTTATGCAAAGCGAGTAAGAGGAAATAAAACATATGGTGGTCAGTCAACACATCTTCCTCTTCGACTAAATCAGGCAGGAGTTATTCCAATTATTTTTGCTGTGTCACTTGTCCTCATTCCATCTCTTCTTGCAAATTATTTTACGAATTCAAAGGTTCCATTTTTCCACTCGTTGTCCAATGCCATTGTAACTGGATTTAATCCCAATGGGTGGTTATATAATGCGGTGTATTTTATTCTTGTTGTCGGATTTACGTATTTTTATACAGCTGTTATTTTTAATCCAAAAAAAATTGCAGAGGATATTCAAAAGTATGGAGGATTTATTCCTGGAGTCAGACCTGGTACGCCAACAGCAAATTTTCTTAATTATGTTTTGACTCGCATTACCCTTGCTGGCGCATTATTTTTAGGTATTATTGCTATCTTCCCTTCTCTTGCAAAAGAAATTACCGGTATCCAAACGCTTCTTCTTGGTGGAACAGGTGTTCTTATCGTTGTGAGTGTTGTTCTTGAGACAGTAAAGGCTATCGAAGCACAACTTGTCATGCGCAACTACGATACATTTGTAGAGCAGTAAGTTAGTTCAGAGTTAAGGGTTTAGGGTTCAGAGATAAGGATTATTTACGTAGGTTTCTCTACTATGAACTATCCACCCTAAACTATAAACAAATACTATGAAGATAATTCTTATTGGCATTCAGGGATCTGGAAAATCTACACAAGGAAATCTTCTTTCAAAAGAATTAGGGATTCCGTATCTTTCCACAGGACACATTTTTCGTCAACTTGCACAAGAAGACACAGATTTAGGGAAATATATTAAAGAAACAATGAATGCAGGGTATCTTATCCCTGATGAAAAAACACTCGAAATTGTTACCGAATATCTTGGGCGTCCAGAATACGAAAAAGGATATATTCTTGATGGGTTTCCGAGAACCCTTACTCAAGCAGAATCATTTCAAAATGGTATTAATAAAGTCATGTATCTTAAAATATCCGATGAAGAAGCACTAAGGCGTATTTCTCTTCGTAATTCAGGTAGAGCAGATGATACAAAAGAGGCAATCAAACGAAGAATTGAATTATTTCACACATTTACAGAGCCTGTTATTGATTATTATCGCCAGAAAGGTGTTTTGGCAGAGGTAGACGGTGAAAAAACAATAGAGGAAATTTTTGAAAATATAAAAAAACATTTACCGCATGAGTAATATATCCTCACCAATACTTCTTGCTTTTGTTGGCATGCCAGGATCTGGAAAAACCGAGGCTGCCCAATATCTTAAAGAGAAGGGATATGCGTATGTTCGCTTTGGAGATGTTACAGAAAATCTACTACGGGAAAAGGGGTTACCAATAACTCCAGAAAATGAAAAGGAAATTCGAGAAACACTTCGGCAAGAATCGGGAATGCAAGTATATGCCGAGAAATCCCTGCCTAGGATTAAAGATTTATTTCAAACGAACGCTGTTGTTGTCGTAGATGGTCTCTATTCTTGGGAAGAATACCTCTATTTACAAAAAAGAGAATTTAGCGTCGTTGTTGTACATATTTTTACAGAACGGGCAATCCGCTATGATCGATTAACGCATCGAACAATCCGTCCGTTGCAAAATGGAGAAGCATTTGCCCGCGATATTGCAGAAGTTGAAAAACTTAATAAAAGTGGTCCCATTGCTATTGCGGATTACCTTATCGAAAATAACGAGACAAAAGAGGAATTATATGCTAAGCTAGACAAACTTTGTAAGAGGTTATCAATATGATTTCTATTAAAAAACCAAACGAAATTGCAATTATGGAGAGAGCGGGCAAAATACTTGCCGAAGTCTTGTACGAAGTTCTTGATCACGTCAAGCCAGGCGTAACCGAACTTGAGCTTGATAGCCTAGCAGAAGAACTAACCCTCAAAAAAGGTGGCGAACCAGGCTTTAAAAAAGTTCCAGGGTATCATCATGCTATTTGTGTTGCGACAAATGATGTTGTTGTTCACGGTATCCCAACAAAGTACAAATTAAAAGAAGACGATATTATTGGAATAGACTATGGTGTGTTTATGGAAGGTTTTCATACCGATATGGCTGAGACGATTAGGGTGACGGGTAAAGGGTTTAGGGTTCAGGATTCAGGGGAAGAGGATGCCATAGACAGGTTTTTGCGTATTGGTAAGCAAGGTATGCTTGATGGTATTGCTAAGGTAAAGCCTGGAAACCACATTGGAGACATTTCTTGGGCAATTCAATCTCAAGTCGAAGGAAAAGGGGGATACTCTGTTACACGTAGCCTTATTGGTCACGGAGTGGGAAGAGAACTTCATGAAGAACCGGAAGTTCCAGGGTATCTTGAAGGCCCAATCATTCGTACGCCCGAACTTATTCCTGGTATGACGATTGCAGTTGAGGTTATTTATACCATGGGAGGGCCGGAGGTCGTTTATTCGGGAGAGGACGACTGGACGATAAGAAGCGCGGACGGTAGCCTTGGAGGGCTATTTGAACGTACAGTTTTGGTTACCGAAAAGGGCCACAAGGTGATTACGGAGAGATAATTGCTCTTTTTCACTGTATTTGATATAATAAAACTCTTAAGTCTTTAGATGGCGCATCAAGGATCTATTGAAATGGAGGGAGTCGTTATTGAATCCCTCCCAAATACGTTATTTAGAGTACAGCTGCCAGATGAGTCAGTTGTACTTTGTACGTTATCCGGCAAAATGCGAATTCATTATGTAAAAATTTTGCCTGGAGATAGAGTACGAGTTGAAGTAACGCCCTATGATAAGACAAGAGGAAGGATTACGTATAGACTATGAAAGTACAAGCAAGTGTCAAACCACGATGTGCAAAATGCAAACTTATTAAACGCAAAGGCGTTGTACGGGTTGTTTGTGAAAATCCACGACATAAACAGCGACAAGGATAAATATTATGAGAATTTCAGGTATTAATATTCCAGATGAAAAGCGAGTTGATATTTCGCTTACCTATATTTATGGAATTGGCCGAAGTAATGCAAAAGATGTTTTGGTAAAAGCTAATGTCGATGGAGCAAAGCGAGTAAAAAATTTATCAGAAGACGAACAAAAAAGACTTCTCGATGTGTTATCAACATATAAGCTCGAAGGAGATTTAAGAGCAGAAATCGTTGGAAATATTAAAAGATTAAAAGATAGCGGTACATATCGAGGGATGAGACACATGAGAAATCTTCCAGTGCATGGGCAACGAACCAGATCTAACGCACGTACCAAAAGGGGTAAGAGAGTAACCATTGGTGCAATCAAGAAAGAAGTAGCAGCAAAGATAGAAGCAGCTGCAACAACAAAAGCTAAGTAATACTATGGCAGACGAAACAAAAAAAACAGTTGTAACAAAAAAGAAAAAAGCAGGAGCCGTTGCAACACAACGAGGCAAACTATATATTACAGCAACCTTTAACAACACGCTTGTTACGGTAACAAACGATAAAGGCGAAACAGTTACGTGGAGTTCATCTGGTTCTAAAGGATACAAGGGAACACGAAAATCCACTCCATATGCAGCAAGTGTTGCTGTTGAGGATGCAGCAAAGCGTGCTCTTGAAAAAGGAATTAAAGCTGTTGATATTTTTATAAAAGGTCCAGGATCGGGTCGAGATTCTGGTCTTCGAGCAGTAAAAACAGCAGGACTCTCAATTAGTTCGATTACTGATATTACACCAATCCCGCATAATGGACCGCGGGCAAAAAAGAAAAGAAGAGTGTAATCTAATTCAGAATTTATAGTTCAGAATTAAGAGTTAGACAGAATATTTTTAATTTTGAATTCTACATTTTGAATTCTAAATTTTATTTATGGCACGATATACAGGACCAAAACATAGAATTGCACGACGAGAAGGAGTAAATATCCTTGATAAAACTTCTGCCTCTCTTCAGAGAAGACTGGGACAAACCCCAGGAGTGCATGGTGCAAAAAGAAAGAGAAAACTTTCTGAGTTTGGTATTCAACTTCGAGAAAAACAAAAAGCAAAAGCAATGTATGGACTTTTGGAAAAACAATTTAAAAATATGGTACACGCTGTTGCTACTCAAACAGGGGACACGGGAGAGCTTCTTATTGCAGCACTTGAAACACGTCTTGATAATATTGTGTATAGGTTAGGTTTTGGAAAAACAAGATATCAGGCTCGACAGCTTGTTTCTCATGGACATGTGTTAGTAAACGGCAAAAAAGTAACAATTCCTTCTTTTCACGTTGCCGAAGGAACTGTTGTTACACTAGCTACAAAAATGCAAGCAAATGCACAAGTGACAAAGCTTACAGAGGAAAACAAAGTTGTTTTACCATTCCTTGAGAAAAAAGGACTTGCTGGAAAGCTTGTTAGGATGCCAAAACACGCAGATGTTGAGGTTCCTTTTGACACAAGATTGATTGTTGAATATTATTCTCGTTAATGCTATAATACCATTTATGATTGATCCGATTTTCACAGTTAAAGAAGCTAAAAATACAGGCGATTATGGACAATTTGTTGTTGGTCCACTCGAACCAGGATTTGGATACACAATTGGCCATGCAATGCGACGAATTCTTCTTACTTCAATTCCAGGAGCATCCATTACCTCTGTAAGAATCAATGGCGTAAAGCACAGATTTTCACAACTTCCAGGACTCAAAGAAAATATCGTTGATTTCCTTCTTAATGTTAAAGGTCTTTCTATACGATTTACAGGTAGTAAAAAAACAGCAACGCTTAAGCTTTCTGTTAAAGGACCAAAGGAAATTACTGGAGCAGACGTTGAAGCCACAGACGGTGCAGAAGTTGTCAATAAAGATCACTATCTTGGATATCTTTCAGATAAAAAACTTGACATGGAAATGACTGTTGAGGAAGGATATGGATACTCACTCGCTGAAGAACGATCTTCTTCCGAACTGGGTGTTATCCAAACAGATGCAATCTTTACTCCAATTCAAAGAGTAAATTATTCAGTAAGAGCAACTCGTGTTGGTCGCCGAACAGACATGGACGAATTAGTACTTGAAATTTGGACAAATGGTTCTGTCAATCCAAAAGCAGCACTTGATGAAACTGCAAAGCTTTTGTCAACGTATTTTGCCCAAGTATACGAACCAAAAACAGCAGCAGTAACAGAAGGAGCAGCAGTAACATCATCTATTTCCGATGATTTACTCAAATTAACTATCGATGAACTCGATCTTCCAACAAGAATTTACAACAGTCTCCGAAATGGAGGAATCGAAACAGTTGGTCAACTTCTTTCAACACCTCGAAAAGATTTAGTTTCTATGAGAAATATGGGAGCAAAATCTATTTCTGTTATCGAAGAAAAGTTACAAGAAAAAGGGATATCGTTAAACGTATAAGTCAAAAGTCAAAGGTCAAAAGTCAAAATATAACACGCTATTTTCCTAACAGTCGGCTTTTGAATTCTTACTTTTGACTTTTTTTATTAGCATATGAGAAAACAAGTATTTGGAAGAAAATTACAACGTGATACAAATGAGAGAAAGGCTTTATTTAAAAGTCTTATGACTTCTCTTATTGAAAAAGAGAGCATCAAAACAACAGAAGCAAAAGCAAAGGCAGTTAAGGGAGAGATGGAAAAGCTTGTAACAAAAGCCAGAGATAATGGTGCGCAAGCAGAAAGAGCACTGCAAGCATATTTTTCCGCACCTGTTATGAGAAAGCTTATCAGCGATATTGCTCCTCGCTTTGTCGGACGTCCAGGTGGATACACACGAATTATTAAAATTGGTAACAGACTTCGAGACAATGCAAAGATGGTAGTTTTAGAATGGGTGGAGAAACCAGCAGCTAAAACTGCAAAGACAGTAAAAGCAGCAGAAAAAGTAGAAGCAGAGAAAACAGTTGAAACACCAAAAAAGAAAACAGTAAAGAAAGCTGAAAAGAAAGAAATAAAGGAGAAGAAAAAGTAATGAACCAAATGACAAAACCAACAAAAGCAACAGAAATTCAAAGAGCGTGGCATATTGTTGATGCCAAAGACAAAGTGTTAGGAAGACTTTGTACAGAAATTGCAACGCTTCTTATGGGAAAGAACAAACCATATTTTGCAAAAAATATGGACTGCGGTGATTTTGTTGTTGTTATTAATGCAAAGGATGTAAAAATTACTGGGAAAAAATATACAGAAAAAAACTACTCAAGACATTCTGGATATCCAGGTGGGTTTAAATCAGAATCTTTCCAAGAATTACAGAATCGAAAACCAGAAGATGTTATCAGTCATGCAGTAAAAGGGATGTTGCCGCAAAATAAACTTCGTGATAGTATGCTTTCTAGGCTTCGAGTTTTTGCAGGTGCCGAACATACCTTTGCAGACAAATTTAAAACACAATAACTATGGCAAATAACAAACAAAAAAGAGATTACACATATGCAGTTGGAAGACAACGAGAAGCAGTTGCACGTGTCAGAATTTACGCTCATGTGAAAGACGGACAAACATGGGGAGAAACTCCTGTACAAAAGTCACAAATTTTGGTTAATGGTCAACCTGTTGAAAAATATTTTCCAGGGCCTGTATATAAGGCTCTCTATATGAAACCATTTATTGCTACTCACAGCGCTGATAAATATGCTGTTACTGTAAAAGTTGCTGGTGGTGGGAGAAGTGGACAACTTGATGCAATGGTTCAAGGAATTGCTCGAGCATTGTCAGCTCTTGATGGAACAAAATTCCGACCTACTCTAAAAGCAGCTGGACTTCTTACTCGAGATGCGAGAGTTCGCGAACGAAGAAAAGTCGGAACCGGTGGAAAAGCAAGACGCAAGAAACAATCCCCAAAGCGTTAAACCTTTTTTGTTCTCATAGTCTTCAATATATTCGCCATTTTTATCGCTATGGTAATCTTTTTCAATAAATCATGCAAACAAAATTAAAGCTGTTGCATTATTTTCGAGAAATATGCTAGAATGCACTCATGGCAAAAAATAATGGTTCGAAAAAAACAACACCAAAACACAAAAAATCTGCTTCACAAACTGCGCGAGTAACTACAAAGAAATCTTCATCATTACCAAAAGCGAAAAAAACATCTGCGCCACTTGAAGATACAGTTACGATGGGTGTTGAAAAAAATGAATCTCAGTCATGGAATGTTCCACCTGTTGCTCAGACATTAAAAAAACCCCAAGTGCTTCTTCCAATTATTGCACTTGTTATTTTGGCACTTCTTGCATATATTTTTAGATCGTGGTTTGTTGTTGCAACAGTAAACGGACAAATAATTACCAGGTCACAACTTAATCGTCAGCTCGAACAACAATATGGAAAAGAAGTATTAGATTCAATTGTTACCAAAACACTTATTTTGCAAGAGGCAAACAAACAACATATTTCAGTAAGCCAAGACGATGTCAACTCGTCACTCAAACAAATTTCAGATTCTCTGTCTCAACAAGGGCAATCGCTTGATAGTGTTTTAGCAGCACGAGGAATGAGTAAACAAGATCTTATTGATCAAATTAAGTTACAGAAAACTGTTGAAAAATTAGTTGGGAAAAATGTAACAGTTTCTGACCAAGAAATAGAAAATTATATTTCTTCTAATAAAGATAGTTTGCCAACCGGGCTTTCTGATGACCAACTGAAACAACAAGTCAAACAGCAATTGCTACAACAAAAGATTAATGATAAAGCACAAGCATTAGTCTCTGATTTACAGAAAAAAGCTCATATCTCCTACCTTGCTTCATTCTAGTTTTTTAGAGTTCATCTATAGTGTTGAAAACATTTTTCAATAAAATCCTACACGCATGTTATAATATAGGACATGAATAGATCAGAAATAATACACAGGAATGCTGCAAGAATAATAAAGGGTTGGCGACTTACAAAAATTTGGCGAGAATCAGAGCTTCAAGGGAGAAAATGGCATACTCAAGATTGTACTCTTAATGATGGTAGTATCTCTTATGGTGCTAGCTTTAAAGATTTGCACGCTCCACTTGAAGATGGACTAAATAAAGCAATGATAAAAGCCTCTAGAGAAAATAGGCCTTGTGTATTATTTGACGTTTTCTCTGGTCCAGAGTTTGCGCGTGGTGTTGTTTCAAAAACAGAAGCACGACTTACATATCCGCAAAATATTTCTTTTAAAGCCAGAGCTCTGAGTCTTGTTGATATAAGAACGACAGAAGCAATAGAGGCAGACAGAAGTATAGGTTTGGAAGTAAGCGCAGGAATTGTAATATTACCAGAAGATTTTGAAAGACATTTGGCAGCGATGTTTGGAGATACTTTTATTGATGTTGCTGTCATGCGAGGAAAAGGCGCGTTAAACACAATAGCCAATTTTTTTTATGGAGATTTTGCAAGAATGTTAGCAAGTCGCCTAAATCCCGATGGAGGTGTTATGTATATTGATTTTGAGTATGCAGATGATATAGAGGAAATCAGAGGATTTATTGAGAATTGGCGTCCTAAGGCCGAAGCAGCAGGATTTATAATTGACTATAATAATTCCAGTCGACTTCCTGCCATTTCTATAACAAGGACACCGGAGTCAGTAAACAATAATCTGCCTTTTTGAAATTTTGATTATTTCTATACTTCAAACACTTCTCCAGTTTCGGGTTTGAGAAAACGAATATTTTGCTTTGCAAAAAATTCTTCCAGTCTTTCATACATGCCTTTGCTCACTTCTTCTTTCCAGTGCCAGTCGTGAATTGGAATAATCACTTTTGGTTTGACTTTCATTGCTGTTTCAACAGCCCATGTTGTACTTCCCCAAGGAGCCTGTATTGGAAGAGCAAGTATTTCGGGCGAACGATCAAATGTGAGGGAATCACCAGGGCTGGCAAATTTTTCCCAAAGTGTTACCATAACGTTTTCAGGACTCGGACCCATAAAAATTTTTTCGTGTGGAACAGGCGTAAGTTTTATAAAATCATTCCCTTCTGTAAAAGCAGAGATGCCATCTTTTTCCAGCATGTCTGCAATAGAACCTGTGGCAAAGATTTGGATATCTGGAAATTTAATAATTAGTTGTCTGAGAAAAGGGAGGTAAAAATGATCTGCGTGTTCGTGTGTGTAGCACACAGCATCGAGTTTGGAAAATTGTTCAACGTTTATTGCTCCACTTTCTACAGAATAATTTCCTGGGTCAATAAGAATTGTTTTTCCCTGGTCTTCGACAACTAAGCATGAGTGGAGATATTTAGAAAGCTTCACAGATCTTAGTATACATCATTTACTTTCATATGTACTGTTGACTTTTCAAAACTAAGAAGTTACCATATTCATATGGTTGATTCCGGAATGTCTGAATTTCCTGGTACAGAAATCACTTCCAGCCGAGAGGCTGATACCAAATTTGGTCAACATTTAGCTGCATATATTACTGAAGTTTTATTTCCTGCAACTCCAAATGATATGCGTATGCCAGGTCGTAATGGTCCCAGCGAAAATACATTTCTTTGGTATACAAAACAAGAAGGGAGTATAGTTCCCACAAGCTCCTTAACAATTGGTCGGGATCCTCAAACAGGAGAAATTGAAATTGACTCGTCTTTAAATCCAACGGCAGATGTGCGTGGTGAGGGAAGTTTTGTGCAGTTAAATGTTAATGGGCAAGGAGTTCCCATTAAATCTTTAGATGGAACAACAGAAACAAATGTGAGAGAAGTGAAAAATGGCATAATACCAGGAGTGGCAGAAGTGATAGGAACACATTTAGATAAAGCATCTAGATTTGTCGCACAAAAAACAGGTAAGCCTGTGCAGTCATTTTCTGCCTTTGTTCAGGCTCGAACACAAGGGCCTTCTAGTCCACCCACCGCTAAATAAGGTTTGATTTCGTGTCGGGGATCGGGGAATTGAACCCCAGCCGCACGCACCCCATGCGCGTATTCTACCGTTAAACTAATCCCCGTTTGAAAAATAAGCGAATAATCCAATAAACAAAATAACCAAATGGATTACTCAGGCAAGTGCTGCTTTATTTTACCATTTTTTTTGTAATTTTTCCTTGTTCTTTAGCTTACTTTTTACTATAATGAATCTGATGAAACTCTCAAAAAATGCTATTTCAGTCGGGATTTGGTCCGAAGATTATAAAACATTAGCAAAATGGTATACAGATGTTCTGGGTTTCCAAGTAGCCGAACAAGCAGAACTTTCCAATGATTCCTATATTGCCTTTAAACTTGATGATAATTGGTTTTGGGTTGGTAAGCATGATCAGGTTCACGGTAATAATAAAGATCCCTATAGAATTATGATTGAATTTTATGTTGAGTCTGTTTTAGAGACTTTTAATGAGTTAAAAGAAAAAGGAGTTACTATGATTGCTGAGCCATTTGCCGAACCAACTGGGACAGGAAATTGGTGTATGACAATAGCAGATCCAGAAGGTAATATCCTGCAATTCTACGGAAAAAAATAATCTTCAAACGCTATTCTAATATAGAAAGATATAGTTGATTTTGTAACTGGTCATGCTAGAATAATACTAGAATATGGGTAGACCTCCAAAAAATTCATCAGCAGTTCCAACTTCCAATGGCTCTGCATCAAATCCAAAACTTGAAGCAGTCCGCATGGCAATGGAAGCAATAGAAAAGCAATACGGAAAAGGTTCCATTATGCGTATGGGAGAGGCAGCAGAAAAAATGGATATTTCTGTTGTTTCCACAGGATCGTTACCTCTTGATATCGCTCTTGGTGTTGGAGGATTGCCTCGAGGAAGAATAATCGAAATTTACGGACCAGAAGCATCTGGAAAAACGACTATTTGTTTGTCAGTCATTGCTCAAGCACAAAAACACGGTGGTGTTGCAGCATTTATTGATGCTGAGCACGCCCTTGACCCTTTGTGGGCAGAAATCGTTGGAGTAAAGCTTGACGAACTTCTTATTTCTCAGCCTGATACTGGTGAACAAGCACTTGAAATTGCAGAAAGTTTGGTACGTTCGGGAGGAATAGATGTTTTAGTTATTGATTCAGTTGCTGCACTTGTGCCAAGAGCAGAAATCGAAGGAGAAATGGGAGACGCAATGGTAGGTTTACAAGCTCGCTTAATGTCTCAGGCACTTCGAAAACTTACTGCTGTTATTTCCAAATCCAAAACAGTTGTTATTTTTACTAACCAACTTCGACAAAAAATTGGTGTCATGTTTGGAAATCCAGAAACAACAACTGGTGGACTTGCACTCAAATTCTATGCAACGGTGCGTATGGACGTACGAAAAATCGAAACAATTAAAGACGGAGATAAGGTTGTTGGATCAAGACATAGAGTTAAGATTGTAAAAAATAAAGTTGCTTCGCCTTTTAGAGTGGCAGAGTTTGAAGTATCAGGAAAAGGAATTTCTCGAGAAGGAGGAATTTTGGATGTGGGGATTGAGCTTGGTGTTATTTCAAAATCCGGAGCATTCCTTCGATATGGAGATGCTATGCTTGGGCAAGGACGTGTTGCGGCAATGCAAACACTCAAAGACGACAAGGATACAGAGAAAAAAATTGTGAAAGAAATTCTTGAAAAAAGTGAAACGCGCATTCCTCTGACCATTGGTACAGAAGATGGAGAAGAATCAGAAAACGAAGAAATTGTGACTGGTTAATAGTTTGTCATTCCGGAATCCATTTCTTGTATAGATTCCCGCTTTCGCGGGAATGACAAGGAAGAGATCCTAAAACCCGTTCGGCGAACTCAGCGCAGGTAAGTTCAGGATGACATAATATATTCATGGATGAAAAATTCTACACCCACGCATTAAAATTTCTCACCAAGCGGCCTCGAAGTGAAAAAGAAGTTCGTGATAATCTGCTTAAAAAAAAAGCAGATCCTATACAAATAAATATTATTGTTGACAAGCTCAAAGAACAAAAATTTCTCAATGATTATGAGTTTGCATTATGGTGGATTGAACAACGGACACTTCTAAACCCCAAGGGTTGGTACGTCTTGGAACTTGAATTACGGCAAAAAGGCATTTCGGAGGAGATTATCAAAGAATTAAGAAGCAAAAATAAGGAATTAAGAAAAGAT
>PPGL01000072.1 GCA_003173915.1 Candidatus Levyibacteriota bacterium
GCAATAGGTGGAGCGGGTGGAACTGGCACAAATAATACCGGCGGACGTGGAGGAGATGGAAGAATTCATGCTGACTATATTACTTCACTTTCTGGAACAACAAGTCCTACTCTTGATTCTACACAAGTTGCAACATTTACACTTCCGCCTGCGGCTACTGTTGTTGTCCCAAATACATTAACAAAAGGCGATCTAACAAGAACAGTAAAATGGAACAATCTTGGTGCAAATTACACAACAACATATTCGTATGACACATTTGGAAATCAAATATCTCTTACCGATACCAACAGCCATACAACCCAAACACAGTATGGAATTACAGACACAACAAATACCTATCCTGAAAAAATTATCAACGCCAAAAATCAAACCTCTACCTTTGTCTATGACTTAGGAACTGGCAATGTGCTTTCCAAGACTGATGCTAATGGCAACACAACTACCTATACCTACGATCACTTTGGAAGACCACTCACTGAAGTAGATCCGTATGATTCAGCGTTCTTCCCAACTGTTAGCTACCAATATTTTGACACGTCTTTCCCAAGGGGAAAGGAGATTTCCCACCAAACAACAGGAAATTCCTCAAACACACTCAATACATACACCTTTGTTGATGGACTAAACAGAACTATTCAAACAAGAGCAGATGCAGAGGATCCAACAAAACAAATTGTTACAGATGTTTTCTATAACGGACTCGGTCTCGTTGCAACCCAAAGTGTTCCTCATCTTGATACATATAGCACAACCTACGTAAATCCAGTTGCTGGCAGTAAAAGTATTGGATCGACATATGACGCACTCGGAAGACTTACCATACTGACCAATCCTGACGCATCAACAAAAAAGACAACGTATGATCACTGGACAAAGACACTTACCGATGAAAATAATCACACGGTAAATCAAGTTCTGAATGCATACGGAGACATTATTGAAGTTGACGAAAATACTGGAATAAGTACGCCGTATACAACACTTTACTCCTATGATACAAAAGATGAGCTTACGAAAATTATCGATGCACTAAGTAACATCACCACATTTACCTATGACTCTTTGGGAAATAAAATTACCCAAGTAGATCCTGATTTAGGAACATGGCATTATACGTATGATGGGGTAAAAAATTTGTTAACTCAAACAGACAATCGTGGAGTAACAATAACAAATACGTATGACGAGCTTAACCGTATTACAAAAATACAGTATCCAACAGATTCGTCTATTACGTATACTTACGACACTCCAACAATTGGAACGCTTTCTACCAAAACAGATCACGCAGGAGTGGTAAATTATACCTACGACCAACGACTTCGCAAAACTGAAGAAAGTAGAACTACCGACGGCATTACCTGGAATACCTTTTATGCATACGATAGTGCAGACAGAATTTCTTCGCAGACCAATCCAGACGGGGAAGTTGTAACATATGCATATAATCCACAAGGAACTGTTAATTCTGTAAGCGGAGTTGTTTCAGGGATAAACTACAATGCTCTGGGAAATGTTACAGATAAAACATATGCAAATACTCTGACGACTAACTATTCCTATGACCCAAATTCATTCAGACTTACCAATATTAAAACAGGCAATTTGCAAGATATAACATATACCTATGACCCTGCAGGAAATGTTATTAGCACAAAAGACAATACAAATAATATTACCCAATCATTTGGGTATGACTGGTTGAATCGATTAACAAGTGCAAGCCAATCTGATGGAAACTATAACAATACCTATACGTATGATGCAATTGGAAATCTTATTGGGCTGAATGGAAGTTCATTTACCTATGGACAGCAAGCTGGACCGCATGCACTTACTTCTTTGCCAGATTTACCTCCTTCTATTTCTTCTATAGCAACGGGTTCTATAAATGAAGGAAGTACCTATTCGGCAAATGGTAGTTTTACAGACAGTGATTCAACATCATGGACTGCAACTGTTAATTATGGCGATGGCACTACAACGCAACCACTTACGCTTTCTGGTACAACTTTTGTACTAAGTCATGTCTACAAAGATAACGGAGCCTATACTGTAACTGTCGTAGTAACAGATAATCAAGGAGCTTCTGCAACGCAAACAACTACAGTAACAGTTGCCAATATTTCCCCCACTGTTGGATCTATTTCTATTAGTCCAACCCAACCACAGATGAATCAGAGCATTACTATAAATGCCAACTTTACAGACCCAGGGATTTTGGATACGCATACAGCAACAATTACCTATGGAGATGGATCTGCAACACAAAGTGGAACAGTATCTGAAAGTAATGGAAATGGATCGGTAAGTGGCACCCATACTTACAGCTCGTATGGAACATTTGCAATTACAGTAAGTGTCACTGATAAAGACAACGGCGTTGGGACAATTACAACACAAACATTTGTGAATGCACCTCCTGTTCCAAATGCCGGAGGACCATACACATTTGCAGAAGGGTCGACTGGTATACTAACAGGAAGTGCGACTGATGCAAATAACGATCCTTTAACGTATTATTGGGATCTGAATAACGATGGAGTGTATGATGTTACTGGAATCAATACACCATTCTCGGCTATTGATGGTCCTTCTACGCAAACAGTTGTTTTCAAAGCATGTGATACCCACAATGCATGTGCAACAAATTCCACAACTGTGACAACAACCAATGTGGCGCCAACAGTTGGAGCAATTTCTATTTCTCCAAATACCCTTAAACCTGGCACTCTCGCCACATTCTCTGCTGGTTTTATAGATCCAGGGACACTCGACACACATACTGCAACAATAAATTTTGGTGACGGATCTAACACCCAATCTGCAACAGTCTCAGAATCGAATGGATCAGGAACAGTTAGATCAACGCATACATATACTGCTCTTGGGACTTATACTATTACTATAACGGTAACAGACAAGGATGGAGGAGTAGGATCTAACACTACACAGACTGTTGTAATCCCTGCTTCCTCAAGCATCCAAGATGATTGGTCAAGTGGCACGATTAATACAACAAAATGGAATAATTGGGGAAGTCCACAAACAAGTGTAGTAAGTAATCAACTCAAAATTTCATCTACTCTGAGTAATTCATATTATGGACTGGATACATACAATGGATCTGGACAAGATTTACTTGGATCATCTGTAACAGATCAATTAGTAAATGCTGGTAATCAATCTCTTACGTCCTGGGAAGTTTATCCGGTAATATTGCTTAAAAATAGTGACGTAAACAATTATAAACTACTTTTCTTAATTTCGAATAACACTGTTACTGCACGCAAATATGTTGCAGGTACCTCCACCGATATTCACACTGCTACTTATAATAGTTCTACGTATAAATTCTTTAGAATCCGAGAGGCAAACGGAACAACCTATTGGGACACATCTGCAGATGACACCAATTGGACCAACTTCACCTCACTTGCAGATCCATTCGACGAAAGCAATATGCGTGCAGGCATGTTAGTTGGAACCTGGCAAACAGAAGCATCAACAACGTATGCAATATTTGATAATTTCAATATCCAACTCACACCTCCAACAGCAGCACTTACCGTAACGCCTTTTACCGGAACAGCTCCTCTTAGTGTTACTGCCAATGGCTCAGGATCAACCGCAGGATATAGTCCGATTAGCACATACACCTTTAACTTTGGCGATGGCACGACTGTTGGGCCACAAACAGGCTCTTCGGCAACACATACCTATACCACCGGTGGAACATTTACTGTTACGATTACTGTTACCGACACAGCAACCCTTACTGCAACAACAACAAAAACTGTTACTGTGAATACGCCTCCAACAGCAGCACTGAGTGTCAGTCCATCTCTTGCAACGGTTCCCTCATACGCAACTGCTTCAGCTGCAGGGTCTACACCTGGAACAAATCCAATTAGTACTTACACCTTTAACTTTGGCGATGGAACGACTGTTGGCCCACAAGCAGGTTCTAACGCAACCCATCTATATAACAATGCAGGTACCTATACTGTTACGGTCACAGTAACAGACTCTATCGGTCTGACCTCCTCAACAACGCAAACAGTTACTATGTCACCAATACTTAACATTACGAGTGTCTCATCCGGCACTCCTACAGCAACAACAACAACGATTACCTGGACAACAAGTGCTAGTGGAACAAGCCAAGTAATCTATGGAACAACATCGGGGAATCTCACCTCCTCAACAACGCTTGATTCAAATCTTGTGACAAATCATAGTGTTGGTCTTACTGGGCTAACAAAGAATAAAACGTATTACTACAAAGTCCTTTCCAAAAATGCTGCAGGAACACAATTTTCCTCTGCACAATTTTCGTTCACAACACCTTCTCACTAGAGCTCATTTCAAAACCATCTTTGTCATCCTGAACAAAGAGAAACTCAGCATGACATATTTTGAAATAGGTTCTAGGAAAACAGTCTTGTGATATTTAAGAAGCTGGGGATTTTATATTAGAAATTATCTTATTGATCACCATCTTCATCTTCTGCCTCTTCTTCTATCTCTTCTAGCTCCTCTTCTATATTCCTTCGAGGACTGTTTAATAAATTTGTAATGTAACTCTTTAAAACATCCGGAACTTTTATTTCGGTTTTCCGGTATTCTTCTTCAGTAGCAGAAAGCAATATATCAAAGATTGTTTGCACATGTGGATTGATAAATGTCCCATCGTCACGTACCTCAAATAGAGAAAAATCAATATTTTCGGTTGGGTCAATACTTGTAACTTGTTCTAGGATACCACTAACATAAATCAATCTTCTGCTCTCGTCTGATAAGACTTTTCCTGAGGGATCTTCTGACGGAATAATAATCTCAGGAGCATCAACGGTTGACATATAAGGTTTTTTATCTGTATTTGCATCTCGTGCTGCATCTTCGGCAGTTTTTACAGCCCAGTTATATAAGGTAACATTATCAGAATATTGCATAAATTCATCAAAACCACGAGTATCATGAATAAAAAACATGCCATCAGTTGTAATAACACCACCATATACAAATAATCCTCTCACAGCCAAAAACAATCTTTCCAGAATTCTGCGAGATGCCTCAGAAGTTAGTGATTCGTCAGTAAGTTGAGGACGGGATTGATTTTCAGTAAGTTCTCTCAAGATTTTTGCTACGTCCCGCATAATCTCCCCACTCCGCTTACTACTAAAATAACGCCTTCCACCAGCTTCACTCCTTTCCTGACGCTCGTCTGCAATTAATTTGTTCGCAATTTCTGCAGGCGTTTTTCCTTGTTCCAATAATTCTTTTACTTTTTCCTTCTGTGGATCTGTCTCTTCTACCACAGGGTGAGAAACGTTGTTAGGGAAATCACCAACATTACC
This sequence comes from Candidatus Levyibacteriota bacterium, assembly GCA_003173915.1. The sequence continues at coordinate 5,364 of PPGL01000072.1, forward strand.
AAATAGCATCCATGAAACCTCTGAAGGAGTGGTCTTAGGACTACGTTCTGGCAATTCTGGTAAAGCAGCGCCTTGTGATCTTATGCCTCTATAAAGAGTAAGCGCTCGTCCTCCATTAAGGTTGGCGTCTTTTGCAGCGAGAGTTACGAGACGTCTATTTACTGTTTCCCCATTTTCTATTAGCTTAGTTATAGTCTCGAGAAATTTAACTTCTGGATTACTAAAAGTTCTACGCGCAACAGCCATTCTAGCGGAAGGCTCTACAAAATGGAGAGCATCAAGAAGTGTATTTGGTAGTGGTGTTCTTTCGGGACCTGGATTGTTAGGCATAAGTTTGACAAGTATACCATACTTTGGGAAAAATTGCTATAGGATAATTTAAGCGAGAGAAGGAATTTTCTTGGAAAGGTATAGTTCTTTACATTCTTTTTTATCAAAAAAAAGGTTAGTTTGTGTGTCTTTGCAATCTTCACAAGCAATAAAATGATAATGGCAGGCGTCTAGTTCACAATTTACATATAGCTCACTTTTTTTACCACACAGCATACATTTTCCAACAATTTCATGCTCAGGACTGTCTGTATTAAATCCAATAGTTAACCTACCATCAAACACATACAACTTACCTTTAAAATCTTGATTAGGATATTTTTCAATGTATGTTTGAATGCCATCTTTCAGTTGGTATACATCATTAAATCCATTCGCAACCAAAAATCCAGATGCTTTTTCACAGCGTATACCACCTGTACAAACAGTAACAATTGTTGCATTTTTATAGTGTGCAAGTTTGGGCAAAACTTCTTTAAGCTGAAAAAAATTATGCATGCCAGAAAATAAACTGTTAGCAAAATGTCCAGATGCATATTCATAATCATTTCGCATATCAGCAATGTAAAACTTTTTTTTCTCTTCAAACCACTTATGAAGCTCCTCAGCAGTAATATATTTTCCTGTGATTTTTTGAGGATTTAAATTTGGAATGTTTGTGGTTACAATTTCAGGACGGGTACGGACAGATAATTTTGGAAAAGCATTTCCCGTCCCAGTACTTTTTTTATAAACAATGTCTTTAAAATAGGAAGTACTGTTCATGAATTCTATATATTTTTCTGTGGCTGCAATTGTGCCTTCTACAGTTCCGTTAATTCCTTCTGAGGCAACAATAATTCTGCCTGTTAGATGTAATTTAGAACAAATTTCTCGTTGTTGGTCGCGTATATCATTTGGAACAGGAAGATCTACATATTTGTAATACAACAAAATCTGGTAATCATTTTTTGGCATGAGGATATTATACAGTAAAACCCTACGTACGGGGAATTAGACTCACAACGTTTGGAAGTAACTAGTGGAAAATGCAGATGTGATTAATATTGCGAAGTAGAACAAAATCATTCTCCAATAATAATTTTTTCTTCTTGTTCTATTGCATTTTCTTTTGGAAATCCAAGCAAATGACCAGCCTTTTTTTGTTTTGTCTCAAGATACGAACGATTATACTCATTTGGAGGGATAATCAGAGGAATTCTTTTTGTAATAGTAATTCCATGTCGTTTTAAATCTTTTATTTTACTGGGATTATTTGTCATAAGCTGCACAGATTTTATATGTAAAGAAAAAAGCATATGCGCAGCAATATTATAATCTCTTTCATCTGCTTTGAATCCCAACACCTTGTTTGCTTCAATTGTGTCATATCCTGCCTCTTGAAGTGCATATGCTTTAATTTTATTGGCAAAGCCTATTCCTCGTCCTTCTTGACGAAGATATAATAAAACTCCTTCTCCTAATTGCTCAATTTTTTGTAAAGATGATGTTAGCTGGTCCCGGCAATCACATCGAAACGATCCAAAGCCATCGCCTGTTAAACATTCAGAGTGCATTCTGACTGTTATGTTGTCTTTTCCTACCACATCACCTTTTATTAACGCTGCGTGTTCGTTGGTATCTTTACTATTTCTAAATGCAACAACTTGAAAATTACCAAAACGGGTAGGCAAATTGGCAATTGCAACAATCTGCACGCACATTCCGCCAAACTTTTCTCCAGTACAATCATGATTTTCGTTTTCCTTAAGAAGCTCAGAAATTGTTTGTGGTGGTATCATACATTTGTATATCCTACTATGGTAGCACTAAATTCCAGGTTGTAACACCAACAATATAAGTTTCTAGAAGAGAACACTGTTTACTGCTTGTCGGGTACAAAATACATGGCTTCAGAATTCATACAATATCTTTTTCCAGTCGGTTGTGGCCCGTCATCAAACACATGTCCAAGATGCCCTCCGCATTTATCCAAAACTTCAATACGAGGTTCACCCGGTATACTATCGTCTTCTCGCAAAACAAGTGTATCTTTATTTATTGGCGCCCAAAAACTCGGCCATCCTGTTCCGGAATCATATTTTTGTTCTGAGCGAAATATTGGTTCGTTACATCCAACACTATAATATGTTCCTTTTCTATTTTCATATTCAAGTTTGCCTGTGAATGGAATTTCTGTTCCAGCAAGTCGAAGAATCTTGTACTGTTGAGGAGTTAATAGTTTACGCCACTCTGCATCTGTTTTGAATTTGCTTTTATCAAACGATCCAGAGATGATTTTTTCTTGTGACTGTACGGAAGTAGCGTTAGGGTGAACTGTATGCATTTTTTGGAAAAAGAGAAATGCACCAAGCAAAAAAATGCCAATAACAATACTAACAATTATTTTTCGCATATTCATAGTATGCTATTATTTTGTTGCGTATAGACCCCAAAAATAGGAAAGAAGAGCAATAATAAATCCAGTTGCCATAATAAATGAATACATGTCTTTTTGTGAGGAAATAAAGACGGATCCAAAAAATATTGATCCAATCACAGCAATCAGTCCAATTGTCGCAGGTAAAATCCACGATTGAATTTTTAATCGGATCGCTCTGACAAGAAGAGCAATTGTCCCAAAAAGAAGTAAGAAGCCCACAATAATATGCGAGGCTAGAGGAATTTGTTTCCACGCAAATGCCCATAGCTGTCCTTCATGTCCCGTATCCGGGAACACTACAAAAAGACTTGTTGCCATACCAAGAAGATATTGGATAACAAGAAGAATTATCATGCCTATTGCATGCCCAGTAAGTCTTTTGTCAGTATTCATAATTGCATTGTACCATACAGACTTACCAACAAATTGCTAGAATTACCTAAATAAACTGTAAAATTCTATGCATTCTATCGTAGATTCAGTTAACTTATGAGATTCTAATTCTTACAACTTTCTTATCCTTTCCATACAGAGCTTTTGTAAGAAAACAAGTAATTTATTCTTATATAAAGCCCTATAACACAAGTATTCGAGCATACAAATAACTAAATATGGGCCTATTATTCAGTATTAATTTCTTTGATTTAACATTTAATTATCGGACAAAATTACTAAAAGAGAGGCCAGATTATCAAATTTTGGAATATTAAAGCTTTTAAGTCCTATAATCTATTGACAAATGCATCAAAATATAATAAAATACTCCAAAATGCACCAAACTATACAAAAAAACACTGAAAAGCAGTTCTACACACCCTCTGAAGTGGCAGAAACGCTCCAGCTTAATAAAACTACTATTTATAACTACATTAAGGCTAAAAAGCTTACAGCGATTAGGATAGGAAAAGAGTACAGGATAGAAAAAAAGGATTTTGATGCGTTTATTGAAAATAACAAAATTTAACTCATGAATAAAAAAAATATATTAAAAATCACACTTACTTGCATCTTCGTCCTAATCTTAGGTGGAACTTTCTATTTTGAATTTCCTGCAATTCAAAACGTTTACTCTTCTGTAATTTCTAGCTTCACACCAAAGCCAGAGACTTTTACAGAATTATATTTTGAGAATCATTTAACTCTTCCGACAAATTTTAACTCCAAAAAAGCGCAATCTTTTGCGTTTACAATTCACAATTTAGAAAACAGGGATATGCATTATATTTACGAAGTTTATATTCAAACACCAGGACTCCCAAAGAGAACTCTTGCAACTGGGAATGTTTTTGTTAAAAACTCCCAAGCAAAAAAAATAACCCAAACACTTTTGCCAACCTATATCAAAACTCGTTCAGCAGTTGTAGTAAATCTGATCAATAAAAACGAGAAAATTGATTTTTGGATGGAGGGAACAAAATGAAAAAAATAACAATTGTAATTCCAGCGTTAAACGAAGAAAAGGGAATTGGACCAGTGCTTAAGGAAATTCCGACAAACCAGCTCAATAAAATGGGCTATCAGGTAGAAGTTATGGTGATTGACAACGGCTCAAAAGATAGAACAAAACATATAGCTCGTGAACATGGTGCAACAGTGATTGTTCAACCCGTAAAAGGATACGGAAATGCCTATAAAGCAGGTTTTGCAAATGCATCTGGAGATATTATTGCCACAGGTGATGCGGATCTTACATACCCTTTTTCCATCTTACCTCGAATCATTAAAAAAATGGAAAAAGAGAATTTAGAGTTTATTAATACAAATAGGCTTAAGTACGTAAATCCAAAAGTTATGACGCCAAGTCACATTTTTGGAAATTCTGTTTTGACAATTCTTACAAAGATGTTGTTCAATTTGCCTTTTATAGATTCTCAATCAGGTATGTGGATTTTTAAAAGATACATTTGGGATGAATTAAATGTCAGATCGTCAGGAATGGCTTTCTCGCAAGAATTAAAAATAGAAGCGTTTGTTAGAGGGTTCAGATGTGCTGAGATACCTGTACAGTATCGTGCCAGAGCAGGGGAAACAAAACTAAACACGATTAGAGATGGTTCTCGTGTAGTACTACATCTTTTTGTCAAAAAAATATCCTTCCTCTTATCCACCTCTGGTTCTAAGAATCAAAAAGCAATAGCAGCGTTTGAATAGTAGAAAGGAATAATATGCAAAAAAAGAAGCTGGCCATAGTCTATGATGCTATATACCCATATGTCAAAGGTGGGGTAGAAAAAAGAAATTACGAAATAGCTAAAAGATTAGCAAAGAAAAACTTTAAAGTGCACATATATAGTTTAAAGTGGTGGAAAGGGAAAAATGTTATTAAAAAAGAAGGATTTTTTTTACATAGTATAGGTGCTGCAAAAACATTTTATACCAAGGCTGGTAGAAGGTCTATTTGGGAAGCTGTATATTTCGGATTTTGCTGCTTAAAGCTTCTAAATGAAGATTTTGATGTATTAGAGGTAAATCACATGCCTTACTTTAGCTTATTTTCTGCAAAATTGATATGTTTATTAAAAAGAAAAACATTATATGTAACGTGGAATGAAGTTTGGGGTAAAGAATATTGGAAAAAATATCTTGGCAAACTAGGATTTATTGCATTTATAATCGAATACTTAAGTGCTCAATTGCCTGATAAGATTATTGCCGTTTCAGAGCATACAAAGAAAAAGCTAAAAAAGAACTTGGGCTTGCATAAAAAAATAATAGTAATTCCGAATGGAATTGACATAAAAGAGATCAGTAGAGTGAAGCCAGCAAAAACAAAATCAGATATCATTTTTGCAGGAAGATTGCTTTCTCATAAAAATGTTGATGTTCTAATTAAATCAGTAGAGTATCTAAGAAAAAATAATAAGATAAAAAAAGCTTTTATTATTGGCGATGGTCCAGAAAGAGAAAAGTTAGAAAAGCTTACAACCCAATTAAAACTTGAAAAGTATATTAAGTTTATTAATTTTTTACCTAATCATAATGATCTTTACTCGTTAATGAAATCTTCAAAAGTTTTTGTTTTCCCTTCAACAAGAGAAGGTTTTGGAATAGCAGCTTTGGAAGCAAATGCGTGTGGAATACCTGTGGTAACAGTAAATCACAAAGATAATGCAACTAAAAATCTTATTATAAATGGTAAAAATGGTTATGTGACTGCTCTTTCTGCTGAAAAATTTGCAAATAAAATATTTCCATTAATTCATCAAAGAAAAAGTTCAAGAAGATATATTAATTTTCTAAATAAATTTGATTGGAATCAAGTATCGGATCAGATGGAAAGGACTTATTTACAATGAAAATTCTTCATGTAACAAAAAAATATCTTTATGCGATAGGCGGGGATTCTACTGTTGTTGCAGGCTTGGAAAATGAACAGAAAAAAAAGAATCATAAAGTGACTATACTAACAAACAACATTAGTGAAATAAAAAATAAAAAGAACATTATCAAGTTTGGGTTAAAGACCAGTGCCAACGAGCAAGACAAAATTTCTATCAAGCGGTTGATTAATATTTTCCTGCTTTTCTTTTACTCTTTTTACCTGCTTAAGGAGGAAAAGCCTGATATTATTCATTCTCATTCTGCAGACTTAGGATTCTGTTTATCAATTGCTGCCCGTTTATATCAAATACCCGTCATTCATACATCTCATGGCGTAAGCTTTGCATATGAAAACTTTAACATCGTTAAAAAATATCTAGAAATTTTCTTCTATAAATTCAGTGGATTTAAAAAAATCATAACAGTTGATAAAACAGCGCTAGAATCTTTCAAAAAGGTAAATATTAATAATGTGATATTTATTCCCAATGGTATAGATTTAGCTTTATTCAAGACACTTAAAAAAAATAAGAGTAAAAAATTCTTCGAAATTCTTTTTGTAGGTAGACTTGTAAATCAAAAGGGAATTTCTTACTTAATTAATGCATGCAATCTTATAAACAAACAGGGTATTCAATTCAAGTTGAATATTGTAGGAGAAGGGGAAGAAGAAAAAAAGCTAAAGCTACTCGTTAAAAGCTTGAATTTAGATAAAAAGATTATTTTTAACAAAAAAGAGAGATACGATAAAATAGCGAATTACTATAATACGGCAGATCTCTTTGTTTTACCTTCAATTTGGGAAGGATTTCCTATTGTTATTTTGGAAGCATGGGCTTCACAATTACCAGTGATTTCAACTAATATTGGAGGAATTAAAGAAATTGGCTTAAATAAACAAAACATGCTATTAGTTCCACCCAAAAGCAGTATTAAATTATCTCAAGCAATAAAGAAAATATATTTCGACGATAAACTAAGAAAATCTTTAAGTTCTGAAGGAAATAGAATAGTTAAAAACTATTACTCTTGGGAATCAGTAAATAACAAAATATTAGATATTTACAAAAACCTATGAAAATAAACAGAATCACACTTTACTTACTACTTGTTTTATTTATTTTAGCTACTGATCTTAGTGTTTTATTTAATGTAGGAATATTAAGGCAAATATTTTCTTTCTGTTTTCTATTTCTTGTGCCTGGGGCAATATTGTATTCTCTTTTTAAGATTAAAACCACTCAATTTTTTGAAAAAATTTCTTATTTTGTGGGATTAAGCATTGTTTTTGATTATTTTGTTGGCTTTATGCTGAATGCGTCATTTGGTTTTTTAAATTTTTCAGCTCCATTATCTGTTGAAAATTTACTTTTACCGTTTAATGCAATTTATATGATATTAGGATTTTTCGCTTCGAAAAATTTTTCTATAACCAACTTTAATAAAAAAATCCAATTTACTTATCACAATGTGTTATTAGTTCTTTTGGGAATTGTGTCTTTGATTTTAGGCATATTAAATGCAATTTTTCTTAATAATGGTGGAACTAATTTATTAGGACTTATTGCACTTATAATAATAGGCTTATGTATTCTTTATTTTACATTTTTGAAATCAAAAATTTCAGAAAATTCTTTAATAATAACCATTTATACAATTTCACTATCTCTTTTGCTGATGGTGTCATTGAGAGGCTGGTACTTAAGCGGACACGATATAAAACAAGAATATTTTGTTTTTTCTTTAACTAAGGCCGCTCATGCTTGGAATTATTTTTCATTTCCAGATCCATACAATGCATGTTTAAGTATTACAATTTTACCCACAATTGTGGATGGATTTTTACACATTAACGATATGTATATTTATAAGCTAATTTACCAAATTATTTTTGCGCTTTGTCCGGTTGTATTGTATTTAATATTCAAGCCATTAACTAGTAAGCAGCTTGCCTTCTTATCAACAATTTTATTTATTTCATTTCCTCTATTTTTAAATGATATTGTATTTTATAATAGGCAAGAACTAGCTTTTCTATTGTTTGCTTTACTAATTCACCTACTTCTTAAGAAAAATCTAAGTGAAAGAATACGAGTAGCGCTTTTTTGTTTATTTAGTGCTGGTCTTATTGTCTCTCATTACTCAACAGCTTATTTAACTTTAGCTATGTTTATTATAAGTTATTTTTGTTTTAAGCTTTTTAATATAATTCGTAAAGTAATAAAACAACCAAACATTAATTTTTTTCATATAGCATTTCTATTGATATTTACTTTAATTTGGAATTTGAAAGTGACTTCATCATTAACAGGTTTATCCTCTTTTATGATTAATGTTAGAAATAATTTAAACTTTTTCTTTCAGAAAACATATCAATCCAATGATATTAATTATAGTCTGTTTGGGAGTAGTAAAAAAATTAGTGACTCTGAAAGGTTAAATTCATTTATTAAATATTCTGAAAAGATAGTTAACATAAGTAACTTACCTAATACTTACTATCAAGGAGCTATTGATACTAACTACCCAATTTTAGTTGCAAAGACACCAATTATTCCTCTAACAACTATTGGCAAAGCACTTCAAAGTATTCATATATCTCCTTTTTTAATCAATGACATTATGCGTCAAGGAATAGCAAAACTTATACAAATATTTGTAATATTAGGTATATTTAGTGTTATTTTTTTCAAAAAATTTACTGGATATTCAAAACGAAACTATATTATTTTATGTATCTCAACTATTCTAATCATAGGCCTGACTCTAGTAGTGCCGTTCGCTACTGTTGATTATTCTTTATTAAGAATTTTTCAACAATACTTAATAATTCTTTCACTACCTGCAATACTGGGATGTGCATTTATTTTCCAAATTTTTGGCAAAAAACTTTCAATTTTAATTACAACTTTCATAACCACACTGATCTTTTTATCTTTATCTGGATTTATTCCAGACTTATTAGGGGGTTATTATCCACAGCTTAACTTAAACAATTATGGATTTTATTATGACGCTTATTATACTCATAACACTGAGATAAATAGCATTACTTGGTTAAAGTCAAACTTATCGGACAACTCGGTAATTCAATCAGATTCGTTCGGTGTAACAAAAATATTAGCTTACGGAGGGATTAAAGCAATTAACCAAATAGTGCCTTCTACTATAAGAAAAGACAGTTATGTTTATTTACCGTTTTCTATCGCTAAGGAAAGTATATTGCCACTTTTTTACAACGGTAATCAGCTATATGCTATTTATCCAACTAAATTTTTAGACGATAATAAAAATTTAGTTTATAATAATGGTGGTTCAAAGATATATAAATAATATGAAGAAAATTGCAATAATTTGTTATCTTGATGGCTTTGGTAATTCTATCGCGCCATTGGGAATAAAAAAATACCTAGAAAAAAAGGGGCATACAGTTGATTTAATCAATACTCATTATTTAAGCAGATTTAAAAAAAAAGTAGATGTAGATTTTATTGTACCAAAGTCTGGTTTTAAGATATTTTTGACAGTGCTTTTGGAGATAACAAATTATTTTTCCCAAAAATATGTGACTGGAGGAAAAATTAATTACTTCTTGCTTTTCATGATAATGAGACTTAGAGCATCAATGTTAAAAAAATTATTTAAAAATGCCTCTTATGATTTTATTATTTGTGAAGATCCTTGGGATTCATATCTTTTGTTATCTAAATTAGACGGAGTTACAATTTACCACTGTCAAACTCCATTTGCTGAAGAATTATATTTTGGTGGGCAATTGACTGAAAAAGCATATGAGAAATTAAAAAGAATGGAAATAGAAATATATAGTAACTCAGATTATTTATCGTTTGCTTGGGACTCATATGGAGAATATGTAAAAAAATATTATAATTATAATGGCAAAAATATCATTTCACTCAACAATGGAACAGTACTTGCAGAAAAAAAAGCAAAATATAATTCTTCGCCAAAAATTGTTTACTTTGGTTATCTCGGTGGTTACTGGATTAATCTACCACTACTTTCTAATTTAACAAAGCAGTACAAGAATATTGATGTCTATGGATATCCTGAACCTGATAAAAAATATAAATTAAACTACAAAGGATATGCTACCAAAAAAATTTTATCTAACTATCAATTTGGGCTAATTACCATTACGAAGGATAGATTGAGATCCGAAGGGTTTTCAGGAAAACATATTGATTATCTTTCATATGGACTCCCTGTACTCACTCCCGAGTGGAGAAAAGAAGAAAAATTAGGGAAAACAGCAATTTTTTATAACGATAATAATTTTCTTGAGGTAATAAAAAGATACTCTCAGAAAAAACAATGGGAAAAGGTAAGTAAAAATTCAATTAAGATGGCTGAAAATATGAACTGGGATTCTACATTAAAACCTCTTGATAAAATAATTAACTTTAAAACAGAAAAAACTAAATAAACTTTAGAATTGATAGTATATACAGTGCAGCCGCCACTGCATTTCCCACTATCCACGCGATTCCCACACCTGTAAGTTTTTGCGGTAAAAGAAGATAACTCAATCCAATAATAATGCCTGCATTAATAATGCTAAAAAATATGTTGTACGAAATCTTATGTTTGACATTTAAATATGCATTTCCAATGTAATTGAATGAAACAAAAACTCCACTTATTGTAACAAGTCGTAAAAAAGAAAATCCTTCAACTGAATATTGTTTTCCAAACGCAAGAAGGACGTAATTTCCCCAAAGAAAAGTAAACACTATTGCTGGCAAGAGTAAAGCAAAAATAATGATAACTGCTTTTTTCAAATGTTTTTTTAATTCTTTTTCACTATACGATCCTTCTGCAAGAAGTGATTGTGATGTTGCGAGAGGAATAATAAAGAGTAAATTTGCAATGTTCATTGCTATATAAAAAAATGCAGAGGTGCTTGGATTAATTTTGTTAGTAATAATTACTGGTAAAACACTTGCTGGAAGTATTGTTGCAAATCCAGAAATATAATTTCCAAAGGAAAATTTTAAAATTTTTTTCACAACATGTACGTGAACGGACGGACTAAGAATAAAACGAAACCTAACTACAAGAATCAAAATGCTGAGGATTACAGCAAAAAGGTATGCTACCCCAAAAGACGCAAAAATACCAAAAGATCCAAGAAATATAAGTATAAAAGGTAACGATACTCTAATAACGTTTAAAACTACATTTTTGAGCAAGATGTATGGTGTCGACCTATACGCAATAAAAACGCTTTCAATAAGAGTATTCAGTGCAATACAAAGTAGTGTTCCAATAAATAAAATACTAGATAAAAGATTTTTTTGAATAAACTCTAGTTTTGGAGAAAAAACAGTAATATTCAATATGTAGAAAATTCCTAAGATGATTGCAATTGTCGTAACTAATGTAAACGATGTATTTATTTTTTCATTTCTACTGGAAGAGGTAGGTAAATAGCGAATAAGACCCGCATTTAATCCTAAAAGACTAAAATTAGCAATAAGTGTCGCAATAGAGATAAGTGTTGTTGCAATACCAATTTGAGATGGAGAAAATAATCGCGCATTGATAATCCAAAAAAAGAACCCAAAAAAAGCCATAATTGCGGTACCAAGCATGAGAAAAATCGAGTTGCTATATAAAGAATCTCCCATGACATGCTTATAAAGTCCTTTTACCATAAATACAATACGTTATCTCGCCAGTGACTTTTCATTAAAGATATAAGATAATTATGAAATGGGAGATAGCAAAAATACAAGTCCCAAGAAAGTAATTAAAATAGCTATGCTTATTACAATTTGTATGGGCTTTATGCTACTTTGCCTAATCGTCTTAAGTAAAAACTTTACAAAAGTTGTTCCGTATATTTTTTCCCATAAAGTAGTTTTGGGAGCAAGTACTAAATTGCACGCATCTAACTCATCTTTGTGTTATGGTGCTGGAGTTGACATGAGCCAGCTTCTGCCAACATCTCAAGCATATGTGAAAAATAGTAACGGTGAAGATCTCATTGATATTGCCGCAAAGCTAGGAATCAATTGTATGAGAATTACCAATGCAACAGATGCCTTTATAAATAGTGATAGAACCTATACAAAAGACCAGTGGTACATGGTACTTAATAAGATGCAAAGCAAGGGAATAAAAGCCATTATTCTTATTGAAGGACCTAATGTCAATCAAAAATACATAACTTCTTCCTATCTTCCATTTGTACAAAAGTATATTATTGCCAGCGGAGTTTTATCGCATCCCGATGTTTATGGAGTGGACTTGTACAATGAACCAGTCATTAATAATGACAGTAATATTTCTCTCTTAAAAAAAACCGCACAAATGATTAAAGCAGCAAATCCTCAAACAAAACTTACACTTGGCTGGTGGGCAGTAGATACATTCGAAAAAGACGTAACTGGACAGGAAATATATAAATGGGATGACTATGCAGCTGGAAAGATTCTTAACAATTTTATTAATTTTTATTCGCTTCACATGTATGGCTTTGATCAAGAACCTTTTGGAACATTTCCTGATCCCTATTTATTCACAAAATATTTTCTGACCACTGTAGAAAGTGCACTACAAACAAATAAGCCAATGATTATTGAAGAATTTGGAGCGGGAAATGGAGAAGCAGTTAGTGACCAACATACTCTTGGAAGTCCAGAACTTCAAGCAAATGTATATGCGGGTGTTTACCAAGCGTTACTAGATATGAAAGATCCAAAAATCCTTGGAACAATTGCGTATCAATATAATTCAAGATGGAATGGGCCTGATGCGTGGGCAATTATTAAAAACAATGGAGATTATCTTTTCCCAGCAGCGTACGTGTTACAACGATACGCAACAGGAACTTCTGATGTCACATTCTCCTTACCAATTCAACCAATACCTAATGATTATATGTTTACAAATAATGACAATGGGAAAAATGTGCTTGTGAATGTAAACGACATTATTGGATTAGAATTAGCACTCAATTCACACGATATTTACACTCTTACTTCTTCTAACCCATCTATTCTATCTGAATCTCAATCATTAACCTATGATTCTGGTCATGGAAAATTTGATGTTGTATTTCATGCCACAGCAACTGGAACAACAACAATAACTATACATTCAACCAACTCATCCGCTGAAGATTTCTCCTTAACGATTAATGTAAAATGAAGCTAAAACATTGACGAAGGTTGTTACAAACGCAAGAAATCAAAAGTAATAACAAGTTCTGAAAAGTTTGTAAAATGAAATGTCGTAATGAAAGACTTTCTATGCAACTTTAAATTCATGTTGAGATCCCATGAAAAGAGTAAGCGATGCTAATGCCATATTGACTACAGCTACAGATCTCATATTATTTATTGGCCTTCTTTCCAGATGCTCAACATCCAAATCTGCTTTTGCACTAGGACTTGTATATAACGCATTGACTGTAACTTTAGGTAATCCTATTAATCGTCTTAATCCGCCACCCACAATGATTTCTGCTCCAACACCAACAGGCTCTGGTTCGGATTCTGTTGATTGTGATGTTGGCACAAGTATCCTATATGTTGTTTCATTTCCTTTCACTCTGTCTACCGTAAATGCTACAGCTGTCCGTCTGCTTTTACCTCCATAGGTCGCAATTGTTTTATCTACACCCTCAGTTGATCTTGAAGTTGTGACAGAAAGAGCGAAAACAGGGGAGATTTCACTTGCAAGATCCCGAGCTTGTTTAGCGAGGCCACGCGGTCCAAAATCTAACGGTCTTACCATAACAATGGATTGTAGCAAACTATTATAGGTTTTTCAAGAAGTTTATCTTCTTCCTCTTCTGCTGCCCCCAGATTCTTGAAATCCGTACTTTCTTAGAATATCTCGATGTGTATATGGTCTCAATTTGGTAAATGGAATTCCTAATTTGCCACCATACTCATTCATAAATCTCTCTATTCTATCTACCAATTCAGGCGTTTCATCTAAGTTTTCACTTAAAGCCTGTATCTCAAAAACAAAGATTGGTTTTTCACCCTTTTTTGTGATTTTGTCTAGTGAAACCTTTACACCATACGTATCAAAGGCATATTCAATTCTACTAACAAAAACAGATTCTTCTTCATGACGGCCCAAACCATATGCATCTACTAAAGCAGACTCCAGTTCTTTCCTATGATAAACATGCTCGTCCTCCTTTGTCGGATATGGAAAACTCCATTCAGTTTCTTTTTTAACTTTTATGTGGGCTTTACGGTCGTGATTTATTTTTTGGCCTTTTACAACAATTACCCTATCATCCCCTCCGGGTTTTGATCTTTTTCTTAGTCTAACAGAGTGTCCCGAATGATGAGTATAACGTGGTTGTTGGTCTGGTGCTGTAAAATTCAGATCCCATCTACTAAGTGGCCCTCTAAAGTCAGGTTTTCTCATTGCAATATCGTGTTGTAGAATGTAGGCTAGTTTTTTATATGCATCTTCAGAAGTAAAAACATATTTTCCTTTTGCTTCAAGTCTTCGCTCTGGTTCTTTTTGTATTCCTGCTATCTCCAAAGCAGATTCAACCTGATCAGCAACAAATCCATCCGCCTTAAGCTGTGCTTTTTGAGTAAACAAATACTGTACGATATCTCCAAATCCTACGTGCTCAAGAGATCTAAGACCATATTTAAGTATCAAATTCTGAGGATGATCGTTAACTCTTGTAGTTTGATATCTGGTTTCTTCCATAAATCCTATAAAAACAGCAAAAACATCAAGTTTTTGATAAAAATCAAGGTGTTGATAATGAGTCGCCAACTGCTTTGTCATAAAATCAATCATTTGCCTATATCTTAAATACTCAGCATTCATAAATTTGTCTCTTGTATCAACAGATGAGGTGGGATTGTTAAAGATATCAGTAGTCATACTCTCAAGCATCGAAGAAACAGTATCTCTTCCAGAAGACGCTCTGGTATTTGCGATATTTTTCGCTTCATCAGAAGTTTGTGCATAAGACAGCCTAGCATCAGCTATTGCAGTTTTATCATGAGGTTTAGTTTCACCTAAATGTGCAAGGAAAGGTATAGGAAGCCTTGGCTTTAATATACGTACCCCTCTCGCTTTGATTCTTCCGGGATATGTTTGAAACACTCTTTTAAAAGTTTCCAAATCATTCTCTCTGCGTTCCGCTTGCATTTCGTCAAAAAGACCACCAGGTGATTCTTTAATAACACCAAAAGTTGTTTCTGGGCTACGTTTAGGCATACTATATTTTACTATAAGGCTTAAATATTTTCAACCAACGAATTTTCATGCAATAAGTTTTGCCAGCTTTTATGCATCCTAGTAATGCTAATCACGCTTTAAACTTGTGATATAAACGAAGCAATCAATATAAACCCCAATAAACTTTAATTATAGGTTATATCTATATTGTTTTCGATCTTTATCAATGTAGAAAATGAAGCTAAAACTTGTACACTTTATGCGTGAAACTATATCAATAA
>PPGL01000015.1 GCA_003173915.1 Candidatus Levyibacteriota bacterium
GTACAACAGGAGAAGTATCCAATACCTTTAATAAAAATGGCGGTAACATGGGACAACCTGGATCGGTTTCGTATCAATTTAAGCAAATGGGAAGAGTTATTGTTGAAAAAAATGGCAAGTCTATGGATGATATTTTTCTTCTTGCTGCAGATGCTGGAGCAGAGGACATTGAAGAAGTTGATTCCGAAGTGTTTATTTACACGCAACCAAACACGCTTAATAAAGTACGAGAGACAGTTGTAAATAATGGCCTTGTGGTAAAAGAAGTCGAGCTTATGTGGAAACCTCTCACAACAATGACAATAGAAGGGGATGACGAGCAGCAAAAAGTCATCAACCTACTTGAAAAATTGGAAGAACTCGACGACGTTCAGAAAGTATACTCTAATTTTGATTAAAATTTTTCATGGCATCATCACCATTACTTCATGTTATCCAGAAGATTTTTGCCCGTCATAAGCAGGCAGGTATTAAGCAGAAAAAGCGACAGTTTATTCTTGACAAGCGTCAAAAATTTGCCATTGGCGTTGGACTTTTGTCTCTTGGACTTTTTGGCGCAAGTATTACCTTTAATGGATATGGAATTCTTCTGTCTGCAATCCTTGCAATTTTTTCCGATCTTTTCTTATTTTGGGCAATACGAGAGGATGTAAAAGAAAATTTTGCTCCACAGGTTTTTATTTTGCCATTTTTATATAGTTTATCATTTGGACTCTTTTCTTTTCTTGCTCCGGCTAGACTCTTGACGCGGCTTATCCTAACAGCCCTTTATGCTGTTGGACTTTATTCTGTATTTTTAAGCGAAAACATTTTTATTGTTGCATCCATCCGAACAATTGCTCTTCTTAACAGTGCTCGGATTGTTTCTTTAGTTATTTCTCTTGTTACCTTTTTTTTCCTTGCTAATACAACCTATTCTCTTCGGCTGATCGTGTTTGCAACTGTTGGTCTGATTGCACTTATTACACTGCTTCTGAGTATGCATGCAGTTTGGTCGTATACGCTTGAAAAAACAATTCGAAAGGATTTTTTATGGACAAGTATTATCACACTGTGCCTTATTGAGTTGTCAGTTATACTGTGGTTTTGGCCTGCAACACCAACTGTTTTGGCACTTTTTCTTACAAGTATTTGGTATGTGCTGGTTGGACTATCTCATATGTGGCTTGATAAACGGCTTTTTCGAAATGTGATGTGGGAATATATGTGGGTTGCTGTGATTGCATTTTCTGTTCTCATTTCCTTCACAACATGGCATTGAGGTAAATAACTAATTATTATCCAAATAAGATATTTCTATCTATGATATACATTTCTATTTTACAACCTAGTGAATGGCGAGAATATAAACAAATTCGGTTGGAATCTCTCAAAGAGAATCCAGAAGCCTTTGGGTCAAGTTATGAAAAGGAAGTAAATTATTCTGAGGAAAAATGGCAAGAAAGACTTAATGATTCTGATACTATTCTTTTTGTGGCAAGAGATGAAAATAAACCAGTAGGTATGGTAGGGATACATGTGGAAGTTCAAAACAATAAAAAAGTAGCCCATATATGGGGAATGTTTGTCAGCACTTCATGTAGAGGGAATGGGGTAGGTAAACTCCTTATGCGAGAACTTTTAAATGAAGTCAAAAGAAGAAATGAAGTAAATGTTATGGAATTAATGGTAAATAATGATCAGACAGCAGCAGTAAAGTTATATGAGAGCTTAGGATTTGAGAAAGTTGGAGAAAAAGATTGGGAATTGGGTGATGGAGAAAAACATACACTAGATGTTATGGAATTAAATTTATAAGCAAGGCTTCATATTTACTAGTGGGAAGCAGCAATCTACTTTGGTTTACAAAATCGTCAAAAAATCGAAGTTTAAAAAGAGAAATAAATCCAACAAATTCAATTAGATTAATCGCTATTTATTATTTTTTAATTTCTTATTAGGGGGAAGAGAGGAGAGGGTGTAAATTTCGTAGACCTATGTGAGAGTGGAGTAGCGCGACCCGTAGTATATGATATAGTTTGATACATCTATTAAAATTATAGGACTCTAATTGTGGATAACTATAGTTTTTCACGGATTTTCGGGGTTAGTTTTCACAATCTACAAAGCAGAGTAAAGTGTGCAAATATACGAAGAAAGATACACTGTGTGACGAGGAGAGTACAACATTATTAGAAAACTTGAGCGCGGGAAGGTTGCTACTACGCTCCGATGTACTAAAACAAATATCCTACGCAAAAAATACGAATGCTTCTTACGATATCCTTACAATCAGCCTCTAAATGGTGCATTATAAGACATATTTCGAGGCTAAATTAGCATTTTGGATTGATTTATCAAGCTAAAGTAATGTCTGCTAAGGAGGCACTTGGAGGATGTAGAAGTGTATCTTGGGTTTGCCTTTGTTGAAACAGATACTGTTCATAAGTCTTCATGAAGATTTATTTTTATTTTCTTAAGAGAAGTAAAGAAGGTATGCATCTCCCTAAAGATAAAAGTATTTATTTGCTCAAAGTCTACAAAGCCAAAAAAAAGAAACAGAGACCCTCAGGGAAGCTAAACTAATAACGTCGCACAATAATACTTTTACGACGCGTTGAGGCTAGGTCAGAGAGGAGGCAGGTTTGGTTTATTTCTACTCCTTATGTTGGTATTTACTTCATTTTCTGGATTTCTCCTGGTTATTTGCCAGTTTCCTATACTCCAAATGCGTACCTGGCTCTAATCCCCCATTATAGGACTTCTATGAAAAGAAATTGAGCGTGAAATGTGTTTTTTTGAAGAAAAAGTGACATTTTTGAGGCTAATTCTTCTTATTTTTGTGTGAAGCATTTCTCCCCTTTAGCCTTATTGGCCTGGGTGAGGGGCATTTCACGCATGGTAACGAGTGTCATCCTGGCTTGTCCAGGATCTGTGTGTAGAGTATGTAAAGATTCTGGACTCCTTTCAGTCGCCAGAATGACGTCGGACTTTATTGCTAAAAGGTCTTACATAATAACGGTTGATTTCTTAAATTGAAAAGCATTATTAAAACATGGGATGCTAAGAAAATTAGAGTAATTGCTAACTCTGGTTTTGATAGAAAACGACTAATTGGTCATCTTGAAAACAAAAATGCGTCTACGGGCATTCTAGTAAGTTTCAGCCTCAAAATAGAGCAAGTTAAGGGTTTAGGGTTAAGGGTGTAGGGTCTAAAGTGTGTTTACCATCAACTATTAACCATTAACTATCAACCCTTTACTATCTTCTATTTTAGTGGACTACTTGGAGTGTTTTGGGAAATGTTTTTTCATCCGCATTATAGAGTTGGTTTTTTTTAATTGCATCCAGGAATTTGGTATATCTATAGACTGAGGCATTTGTCCAACCAAAACCTTTTTGTGTAGGGTACCAAAAGTCAGAAGGTTTGTCACCAGAAATTCCATCAAGTTTTTCAAGAAGGCATGCATATTTTTGGAAAATCCGAGTGTTAGCTCGCAAGGATTTTTTCATAATGCGCGTTGCATCTGCAATAAATCCATATTGCAGCAGACCCACAACCGTTAGGTATTCAAGTGGTGGCCAAATGTTTGGGAAGTCCCATTGTTTGGGTAAGAATTGTTCACGAACAGTAGTTTGGTACGGTGTTGGCAATGCGTTCAGTAAAAACTCTTGAGGGGGTAAAGATGCTTTGTCTGTGATAGTAAGGCCGAAAGGAGTTTCAAAACGAGAAAGGTGTTCTACAGCTTGTCTTGCTTGCTTGATGCTTGCAATGCGCGCCCACAGTGGAATAAATCCTGCAAGGCTCATAAATTGGCTTTGTGTTTTATGGACATAATCATAATCCATGTAAAATCCAAGCTTGCTATTCCACATAAGTTTGTTAATGCACTCGGCTCGCATGTCTGCTGCACGTTGCCAAAAGATTTCTCTTTTTCTTTCGCCAAATAATTGTGCGACGCGAACGAAGTCTTGTTCGTACTTATATAAAAAACAGTTTAGGTCTATTGGTAAAAATTGATTGCAGCGATTATAAAATCTTGATGTCATATCCCATCCTGATTCTTGTTCGGAATCCTGTGCGTATCCTACATCTGTGTTGCCATATCTATTTAATTTATATTCTGGAACATAGTGATGATAGATAGCTTCATTTTGCCAGACAGTTTCATATTCCTCCTCAGCAATAGCCATTCGCTCGCGTAGCCATTTTTTTGGCGAAGTAATAAGTCGTTTGAGGCGTTCGGTCAGCTTTTGACTTCGTTTTGTTACTTCGTATGCATCCAATATCATTGATGTAAAAAGTGGTGGCTGTGAACGTCCTAATGATTCTGCATGGGTAAAGTTTGGAATGAGATGATATTTTTTATATAAATAGACGAAATTTTCTACCATACTAACAACAACCCATTCATATTTCGTTTCTAGAATACCCCGAAACATAAAATACGTAT
Source organism: Candidatus Levyibacteriota bacterium (assembly GCA_003173915.1). The sequence continues at coordinate 4,434 of PPGL01000015.1, forward strand.
CCCAGTAAAAAATGTGTGAAAATTTTTCATGATTTGGAATGATACATGCATACGGAACACTTATTGTGTGGACATTATCGCTGAGTTTGCGTGGAACAAATAAAACCTGCTCAACAATTGCCCTGCCGTGTTTAAACGGTTTTGGCTTAATGATGATTTTATTCCAATAAGTATCTATGTATTGTAAGCACGATTCTAAAGCTTGTTGATTCATACGTAGCGTAAAGCGTTAAAGGGAAGAATTATTAAAACCCTCCCCTTTTTTTCCCCTCCGCCGGAGGGGAGACAGGGGTGGGTCTTAGAGATCCCTCCACTCTCCTTCGACAAGCTCAGGATCGGTCGGGATGACAAGATTTCTTGACGTTCCCTTTTATATTTACAAAAGTATGGCGGACCAATCGGCAACAAAGCGGTCAATTCCTTTATCTGTAAGGGGGTGCGTTATATCTAATTTGCCACTTGTTACCACTTCCATAAACTCATCAATTGTTTTGATAGCAAGTAGCTCTTGTGGCACTTCCCATGCTGGAATTGGTTTTAGTGCTGGATTTTCTGTTACAACAGCATTTTGTTGGTCATCAGACATTCCAAACCATTCTGTAAATACCTTTGACGGAACAGTCTCAAGGTCAACTTGCAAATCAAGTCCTTGTTTAAGGTGAGTGGCATTACGAATTGATGCTTCAAGCATCCAAGTGGTGTCTGGCTCGAAGTGTTTTTTCACAAGTTCTACTGCATGTTTCACCATATCCATTCCATTTTCTCCAATATCGTCAAGCCGTCCTACAAATGGGGAAATAAAACTTGGCCAGTCTGAATTAGGTTTGCCGTAAAGCTGGTTCATAAGTTTTTCATGCAATGTAATAGCAAATGCTTGTTGTTGTGAAAAAACTAGTGTGTTATTAATACAAATTCCAAGTTTGCGAAGCTCTGTACGTGCTTTAAATCCTTCAAGCGTTGTTGGAAGTTTGACAACAACCCTGTCTCCCCAACTTGCTATTTGTCTCCCCTGCTCAACCATTTGCTCAAAAGTAGTGTCTTTTGCTGCGTATACCTCGCCAGATACTGCACCAGGAACAATTGATAAAATTTCTTCTATAATTTGGCGTTGTAATTTATAAAATGCGTCATCAAAACTTACTTTTTGCCCGGTAAGTTTTTTGGCAATAAGAGAAGGATTGGTTGTTGATCCCCATAGCTCACTCCCCTTCTCTGAAAGAAGTTTTTTTGTTTGTCGATATTCTTGTGGATCACCACTATCAAGAAGAAATTTTGTCATGTTAATTTTTTTCTAGTGCTGTTACTCGTTTTTCTAAATCATTAAACTCTTCTTGTGTGACTGCTTCTGTCGCAAAACCAGTAATAACTTGTGCCAAGTCTTTTGTTACATTTTTTGCACTCTCTTTAATTTCGCTTTTTACATCTGATATTTTCGCATCAAGATCTTTTACCTCGTTTCTTATTTTTAAGAGATCGTCTTTAATAATGCTCATGTCTCCTTTTAGTTGAGATAATTCTTCTTTTAAAAAACTTTTCAATTCATCTTGGTTCATAGGTATATACCACTATACTACGAAGACAATTTTTGTCAATGATACAAACACAAGCAGAGCATGTGAACATATAGACTTGACAGATTAATTGTTACGTCGCACAATTAGTAGATAGTAAATGGTAAATAGTAGATGGTAGCCATGTTTACTTTTGAAAAATTAACAGTGTATAAGGATAGTATTTTACTTGCATCAGAAGTTTATGCGCTCACTAAACTTTGGCCACGTGATGAACTTTTTGGTTTAACAAATCAGTTTCGCCGAGCTGTTGTCTCCATCAGTTTAAATATTGCCGAAGGCAGTGGAAGAACAAAAAAAGATTTTTGTCATTTTTTAGACATTGCAAGGGCTTCTGGTTTGGAATGTATTCCTATTTTGGAAATTTCTTTGCTTGAAGGATTAATAACCAAAGATCAATTCGATTTCTACTATGCAAGATTTGAACGTTTATCGAAGCAGATTAGTGCGTTAAAGAAATCAATAAGTGATTAGAAGAGTACTATATTCTATGAACTCTAAACTATCAACTATAAACCATTAACTATCTATGTATACTACTCTGCCTGCACAAATTAATGAATTTTTAGATTACCTTGCTATAGAACGCAATTGCAGCAAACTAACCATACGAGATTACCGGCATTACTTAGAAACATTTTCCGAGTGGTACTCCCCTACTCTAACGCAGGGAAAGTCAGCAAAAAAAGATAATCGCATTGAAGACTTAACATTGCAAGATGTTAGGCGATTTAGAGTTTTTTTGGCAAATAAAGTAGATGAAAAAGGTCTGACGCTTAAACGGGTTACACAAAATTATTACGTGATTGCGCTTCGTTCTTTTTTACGCTTTCTTATTAAAAATGACATTAAAACCTTAGAGCCGTCAAAAATTGATTTGCCAAAGACTGAATCGAGGTCGCTAAAATTCCTCGAAAAAGAACAAGTAGATAGGCTGGTTACTGTGGTTGATACATCTGCAGAAGAAGGAATTCGAGATAGGGCGATTTTGGAACTTCTTTTTTCAACTGGCCTTCGTGTCTCCGAGCTTTGCAAACTCAATCATATGCAAATTAATTTTGAGCGTCGAGAATTTGGAGTTATTGGAAAAGGTGGTCGTGCGAGAGTCGTATTTATTTCCGATCGTGCCGCGCAGTGGGTACAGATGTATCTTGGGGAAAGAAAAGATAGTTACAAACCACTTTTTATTCGCTATTCAGGGGCAGTAAACGATGAAAATAATGGAGAAAAAATGAGACTCACTCCCCGATCGGTCGAGCGAATGGTAAAAAAATATGTGAAAAAAGCGCGTCTTCCTGTTGATGCAACAGTGCATACCATGCGGCATTCTTTTGCAACAGATTTACTGACAAATGGTGCTGATTTGCGGTCTGTTCAGGAAATGCTTGGGCATAAAAATATTGCAACAACACAAATTTACACGCACATTACCAATAAGCAACTTCGAGATGTACACAAAACATTTCATAGTGGAAATAAGGAGTGAATTATAGTAGGCCTCTTCGTTCTAAATACGCAATAGTTTCTCTATTCATACGTGATCTAGGAATACGAGGACTAACCATTGGTCTAGTTATATGATGTTCTCTTGCTCGTCGTGCCTGGTCAAACCAAAATTCCGGTCCTGAAAGAGGTCTTGATGATGTAGCAGTTGCGTGTTCTGTTTGAACTGCAAGAGTGGGTTCGTCGACTACAGCTGCTGTGGGAGTTATTGGTGTAGGTTCAGCCACATGTAATTCTACATGATGTTCGTCTGGATCTACGACAAGTGCGGAGATAGGTCTTTCAGTCATTTGACTTGTTGGAGCTTCAACAGGTACATAAAAATAATGATTGTATGGACCACTATCTGATTCTCTTCTTGCGGAGACTAAATAATGTCCCTCAGGGGTTTCTTCAACTGTTGCTGCTTGTGCGCCAAGTTCCCTTAACCTAGCTGCAATATCTGGCCTCTCTAATACTGCTCTTGGTGCTGGTTTATGTAGATGGGCTAATGTTGCTTCGAGACTACTTAGTGCTACTTTAAGAGCGCGTTCTGTAGCTTGCGTTGGAGTTGCAGGTGTTGCTGTTCCTGCTCCAGTTTGTTCAGATTTTGCCAAAACAACAGGTGCTATGAGTGAATCATCGCCCTTTCCAAGAGGTCGTCGTGGTTCCACAACAGGAACAATTTTTACGGCTTTCCGACCATTTCCGTTCTGTCTATCGCCATGGTGTCCATTTGCTCCAGCTGTAGTATCATAATCTGGATCTGGAATAGCGTCTTGATTTACTAAGCCAGTGGATATTTGACTTTCACCATATAATTCTCTCATTGCTTTTGCCCAAGCCGTATTTAACTCTTCTGGTGCTAAAGTATCAAAATCTGGACGAGATAATACAACTTGAAGCCCTCTATATTCTTGCAATCCTTGCCTAAGCATGTCCATGCTATCAAGCGCTTGTTGTTCTAAAGGAGAAAGAGTTTCTCCATTCTCTTGTTTTTGATTGGTGGCTTCTATCTGTAAGCCTAGAATCTGTAACACATTAGTAAGTTGTTCGTCATTTGCCTCTGTTTTATGTATAGCTGCAAGTTGTCGCTTTAAAGCTGCGTATTGACTCAAATCAATCGTAGGGTTTTCTCCCGCCATATGCAAAATTGTTTGGGCGAAAGAACGAGATCCTTGCATGAAAGTAGCAAGCGTATTTGCAACTCTTTCTCCAAATAGCGTGCCTGCAAATGGACCTTGTGAAAGTATATCCATTGCAGCTTGAAATGGAGAGTCTGAAGCTTCTGTGCCGTTTTGAGCATTGCTCAATT
>PPGL01000096.1 GCA_003173915.1 Candidatus Levyibacteriota bacterium
CTAGCAGTTGATCCTGTTGTTGTGTATAAAACAACGGTTGGTACTCTTAAACACGTACTCGAAGCGATCCACAAAGTATAACCTTTCATAGTTGCCTTATGAAAGTAATTGTACAAATACCTTGCCTGAATGAGGAAAAAACGCTTCCTTCTGTTATCCAATCAATTCCTAAAAAAATAAAAGGAATCAGTAGTATTAAAACACTTGTCATAGATGATGGATCAACAGACAATACCATTGAAGTTGCCAAACAACTTGGTGTTGACTACATTATTTCTCACAAACGAAATAAAGGACTTGCTCGTTCTTTTACGGATGGCATTGACGAAGCACTTCGCCTTGGAGCAGACATTATTATTAATACTGATGCTGATAATCAGTATCCTCAAAAAGATATTCCCCGGCTTATCGAACCAATTCTTCTAGGAAAAGCAGATATTGTTATTGCCAATCGCCAGACAAAAAAAATAAAACATTTTTCCCCACTTAAGAAATTTTTTCAGTGGTATGGCTCTGCGGTTGTTCGGTATTTCTCACATTCTACAATTCCTGATGCGGTATCTGGATTTCGGGCATATTCACGAAAAGCAGCTATGCAACTTACAGTTGTGACAGAATTCTCCTACGTAATTGAAACAATTATCCAATCCCAAACAAAACGGATTGCGATTGAAAGTATCGATGTTACAACCAACCCTCCAACAAGACCATCAAGACTCTTTAAAAATATGTTTAGTCATATAAGGCATTCAACTGCATCTATTATCCGCGTGTACACCATGTATAGACCACTCCATGTTTTCTCAATGATAGGATTTATGATTTTTCTCATAGGATCAATCTTTGTTACACGATTTTTGTATTACTCATTTTTAGGACAAGGTAATGGCCATATTCAATCATTAATTCTTGCGGGAGTCCTCATGCTGATTGGTTTTCAAACTGGTATTACTGGACTTATGGCTGATCTGATTGCTATGAATAGAAAAATAACTGAAGATATTCTTATTCGTATTAAAAGACGCGATTACAAAGGAGATCCACTTTATATTTCTACAAAAGTAGGGAAAAAAAGAAAAAAGAAAATCGTACATTATGAACATGAATATAAATACCTGGTTAATTAATTTTCATGAACAACGATGATCAAAAAAAATATACTAGTATTAGCGTCCACATTTCCCAGATGGAAAAATGACACAACCCCTCCCTTCGTCTTTGATTTGGAAAAACGACTTACAAAAGAATTCAATATTGTTGCCCTTGCACCTCATTTCGAAGGGGCAAAAAAAAATGAGAAACTAGAAGAAATTACTATTTATCGTTTTCAATATTTCTGGCCAGCTAGTTTTGAAACGTTATGCTATGAAGGCGGAATATTACCACATATCAAAAAAAACAAATTTCTTATTTTCGAAGGTTTCACATTACTATTTTTTGAGCTACTTAGTGCAATAAAAATTATTAAAACAAAGCGGATCGATATGATTCATGCTCACTGGATCATTCCACAAGGTATTATTGCACTTATGCTCAAGAAATTACTTGATATTCCCTATATAGTAACAACCCACGGTGGAGATATTTATGGATTACAACATGGAGTATTTAGAGTGTTAAAAAAAATAATTTTAGAGCACGCAAACAAAATTACAGTAGTAAGTAGTGACATAAAAAATAAAATACAAAAAGATATGTCAAAAACACTTCAAATTTCTGTCATTTCAATGGGTGTTGATACAACACTTTTTAACCCTGATAAATACGACAAAGCACTAAGGAACGAATATTCTGCAACCGGACCACTTTTGTTATTTGTGGGAAGGCTCGCTGAAAAAAAAGGACTGATCTATTTACTTCGCGCAATGCCAAAAGTACTTAAACAGATTCCATCAACAAAACTTCTTATCATTGGTGAAGGACCACTAGAAAACCAGTTAAAAGCAGAAGCAAAATATTTTGGAATTGAACAACAAGTTTTTTTCTTAGGTCCAAAACCGCATGCAGAACTTGCAAAATTTTATGCAACAGCAGATATCTTTGTTGGGCCGTCAATCATGGTAAAAGAAGGTGACACAGAAGGATTAGGTCTTACATTTGCAGAAGCATCTGTTTCTGGATGTATTCCAATAGGAACAACTGCGGGAGGCATTCGCGATGTTATTAAACAAGGGATAACAGGATATATTGTTCCACAAAAAGATGAAGAGTCTCTGGCAAAAACAATTATACAAATTCTAAAAGATCCAGCTGCTTTAAAAATTAAAAAAAATGGCCCTATCCAAACACAAAAAAAATTTGACTGGACTATCGTTGCCGAAAAATATAAACAGGTATATCAATAGACTTTCATATGAAAATTATTTTTAAAGTAATTAAAGCAGGATCAGGAAATGATGTTTATTTTGAAAGATTGCATACTGCACTCAAGAAAGAACATATACAATCAGTCATTGAATATTATCCCCAATATTTTCAGTATTTTCCTTTCCTTCTTAAATTCTTCAATAAAAAAACTCCAGGAGATATTATTCACTCTAATGTTGAGTATGGGTGGATCTTTAAAGAAAAAGATACACCACTTATTGTTACCTTGCACCATAATGTTTTTGACAAAACATTTCAATCTATTTCTTCTCCACTCCAAAAACTATTTTATTCCTTTATTCTTAAACCTAATATTAAAAAGTCATTACATAGAGCAACAAGTTGCATTGCGGTTAGTAATTTTACAAAAAAATCATTTATCAAAACATTTGGAAATTATCCTATTACCGTTATCTATAATTTTATTGACACGAATAAGTATAGACCCAAAAATACATCTTCTTCCTATAAAAAATTTAAACTTTTATTTGTCGGCAATTTATTAAAAAGGAAAGGGGCAGATCTCCTTCCTAAAATTATGTCAGAACTTGGTGAAACACATATGCTGTATTACACAACCGGACTACGGACAAAAATTCCTCATGATTTTCTGCTTCCAAATATGAAAGCTCTTGGTAAATTGTCAGAAGCAGAACTTCTCAAACAATATAACGTTTGTGACGTTTTACTTTTTCCAACAAGACTGGAAGGGTTTGGATATGCTGTTATTGAAGCAATGGCGTGCGGGAAACCGATTATAGCAACAAATATCTCATCAATTCCAGAACTAGTGAAAACTGGAGAAAATGGATATTTATGTGAAAGTGGAAATATAGAGGATTTTGTTGAGAAAATAAAAAAACTCCAGATAAATAAAACGCTTCGAAAAATTATTTCCCTTCACAATCGAAAAAAAATTATTGAATATTTTTCAGAAAATATACGTATTAAAGAGTATAAAAATGTATACAAAAATATTTTATGAACAGCAGTAATAAACTTTATCTTTCTTTAGAAAGCATTTTTTTTATAGCAACAGGTTTTATCTTTGTAATATACCTATTGTCACTCTTTCTTGTTCAATTTCATGTATTTCAATACGAACAAGGAATATTTTTGCTTCCAATACTTATTCTTACAGCAGTTATCCTTCTCTGGAAAATAATAATCAGGAACATTTCCTTTTCATTAGATAGGATGGATCTTTTAGCGTTTGCCCTTGTTCTGTTATTCTGCGCAGCAAATGTTTTCTTTTTCCACGAAAGCTTTGCTGGAGGACGTGATGACGGTGTATATGCAAATACAGCGCTATATCTTGCTAAACATAACACACTATTTATTAAAGAGTCATTTGTCCAAACATTCCCAGGCTTTGTAAAGACACCAAGTGGTATTATTTCTCAATTTTATATTGGGTATCCAGTATGGATAGCAATTTTCCTAAGATTATTTGGATATGCTTCAATAAACTTTGTTAACTTTCCATTACTCGTAATAGGATTTTTATCACTCTACTACATATCTAAAGAATTTGATAATAAAAGGTTTGGAGTAATAATAATCATCCTTTTGTCTATATCATATCCTTTCATTTGGTTTACAAGAACAACATTCTCAGAAAATCTTGCTTTTTCACTAACGTGGTTTAGCATAGTATGTTTTCTTAAAGGATTTCAAAATAAAGCAATGCTATTTTATCTTCTTTCTGTAATATCTGGCAATTTGCTCTTAACAGTAAGAGGTGAATCGATACCACAAGTACTTCTTCTTGATGGAATTATTGTTTTTTTAACTAGCATGCATTCTAAAAAATTTAGTGTAGTAATTTTTTTAGTAGGAGCGTTATCTTTATTACCAACAGTATATTATTATATTTTTTTAGACCCTCGATATATAGAAATTTTCCGCTCGCTATTAACAAATCTTAGTACAACAATTCTTCATAAAATTCGTCCAACAGGAGGTAAAACTGCGACGCATAGCAGAAAGGATATTGTTTCAAATCATCAACCTGAGTTTGTTTTCTGGCTATTACAACTGTATAATTTTTATTTTTTAATTCTCATGACTCCCCTTGCAATTTTGAAATCGTTCAAAATATCTGACACAAAAAAGAAATGGAAACTCTTTTTAATAATTTTGATACTTTTACCCAATTTTTATTTCCTTATTACTCCCTCAATTAATTTTGATCAACCGTGGTTTTTAAGACGATTTATGCCTGTAATACTCCCATTTAGTATATTTTGCTTCAGTTTTATCATTTGTACTATACAAAAAAAAATACAGGTACTTGGGATACTTTTAATACTGACTACTAGTATTATTATTTCTATACCAATTATTACGTTAAAAGAATATTCCGGTATACTCGCCCAGTTAAAAAGTCATATACCTAGCAATATTACAAATAAGGACCTTCTTCTTGTTGATTATGATAACACGGGGCATTATAAGCTAGCAGAGCCACTCTTTTTTTCTCTAAATTATAACTCAGTTGCTGTGGAGTCATTTTCTATTGCTAAATTATTTGGTAATACAGAGGTTATGAATAATAATCTTTATGAAGGCCAGACATTTCAATTTGATCCAAAAAATTTATGTACGTACAACAATCTCTACGTTTTAACAACCCCGAATGAACCTAATATAATGACAAATATTATAAACAGTGACTCTATCACCGTTGTAAAAGATTTTACACTTACCTATAGTGAATTAACTAAAACGTGCGAGTTATTCCGTATTGCAAATCAAACAACATTTGAACAAATGGCCAATGTTGACTATACGGCTGCAGTAAATTTCTGCAATACAATTCCAAATACTATTGTAAAGCAAACTATTAAACTAAGACTGGAAAAAATTAATAACACAGTTTTTCAGTCGATAAAAAAGAATACTTGTACTAAAAACGCATGAATATCGCTATTGTAACTGACAGTATTAGAAAAAATGCAACAGGCATAGGATTTTATGCTCAAGATATTGCATCAAAAATAGTGAAAAAAAATATAGAAAACAACTATACGTTTCTTGATTATGCGACGACGTCATTTAATAAAAATCATCTGACTCTCATCAACAATCCATTTACATTTTTTAAAACATATCTTTGGCATAACTTTTTACCTTTAAAAACAAAATCTTTGAACGTGGATTATATATGTAATCTTTCTGCAGTTCCCCACCTTATTCCCTTTAGACAAAAAGAAATATTCTTTGTCTATGATATCAGTTGGTATTTATACCCTGAGTATCATCCATTAAGTAGAGTACTTTTTTACAAAGCGACATTTCAAAATTGTCTTAAAAAAAGCTCAAGAATAGTTGTTGACTCATTGAGTACTCAAAACGATTTAGTTACTATCTTTCATATTCCAAAAGAAAAAATTTCAATTGTCTATCCAACTGTTTTACATATTCCAAAAGACAATAAACCGCGTACATACTCATTTGCTTTTCCTTATATGCTCTATATTGGTACCTTAGAACCAAGAAAAAATATTGAAACAATTATTCTGGCATTTAAAGAGTTGAAACAAACGTATCATCTTCCTCATAAATTGTTATTATGTGGCAAAAAAGGATGGAAGTATGACAGTATTTTTCGTCTCATACAATCGCTTAATTTAGAAAATGATGTTTTGTATTTGGGATACATAACAGATGGAGAAAAGAAATATCTATATAAGCATGCAGAGTTTTTCGTATATCCATCTTTCTATGAAGGGTTTGGTATTCCGGTCCTCGAAGCTATGCGCTATGGATGTCCTGTTATTACAAGTAATGTCTCTTCCCTACCAGAAGTTATCGGAAATGCGGGAATAACAGTTGATCCACATGATACACATGCACTTATGTATGCAATGAAACGCTTACTTGTAGAAAAAATACTGAGGAAAAAAATGGTTACTGCAGGATATCAACAAGTGAAAAAATTATCTAATGAAAAACAAATAGAAAATCTTATACATTCACTTTAAAAAAACACTATGAAGCAAACATCACTCAGTCGTGGCACAGTCTTTATTACACTTTCAACAATTGTATTCGTTGTATCATCGTACAGTATCAATATCTGGCTTGGAAGATACCTAGGACCTGATGCATATGGAATCTATGGTCTTATTATTTCGCTTCTTACAGCAATAAATCTCACCCAAACATCAGGTTTACCGCTTGCTATTGCAAAATATACAGCAGAAGATGCAAATCAAGCAGAGGCACTCCTCCATGTTGGTCTTATTACACAAATAATCTCAACCATTTTTGCATCGGTGCTTATATTTCTTTTAGCTCCATTTCTGGCACAGATATTTAAGGATACCTCTCTTACTCCATACATCCGACTTTCTGCGGCAGTTTTTCCTCTGTATGGAATTTATTCTGTCTATCTTAATTACTACAATGGTCTTCACTTTTTTAAAGAGCAAGCATTTATGAATATTACGTATTCTCTAGCAAAATTATTTTCCATTATTATATTTGTCTATTTCTTCCATGTGTATGGAGCAATTTTTGGTTTCATCATAGCACCTCTTATTGCACTCATGTTCTGGCTGCATATTCCTAAAAATACCGGTATATCATTTCCTTATAAAAAGCTTATTCTTTTTTCACTTCCACTTATCGTAATGGCAATATTTTCCAATTTACTCCAATCGATAGATTTATTTTTTGTCAAACGATTTTTACATCAAAATTATTATTCCGGATTATATACTGCAAATCAAAATATTGCAGAAATGCCATTTTATGGGATAACTGCACTTGCGTCTGTCCTTTTTCCCGGTATTGCGAGGAGTACAAAACAAGCACTTCATGAACAAACAAACATGCTTATTAAGACAGCACTTCGGTTTACCTTACTCATTATTACACCAAGCTCTTTACTAATAAGTGCAACCAGTTTGCAAATACTGGAATTTCTTTACTCTTCAGGCTTTTTGCAAGGCGCAATGTCTTTGTCTCTCCTTGCTATTGCATCAGGATTTTTTACCTTTTTTGTTATTTTAACAACAATTATCACTGGTTCAGGTTCACCATGGAAATCGGCGTTTCTTGCAGGTTTAGGACTAGTACTTTGTGCAGTTTGTTGTCAAATTTTTGTTCCGCTATTTGGCATACAAGGGGCGTCATTTGCAACACTTCTTGCCTCACTCACAGTAACTGTGTATGCAGCAATCATTGTTTACAAGAAATTTCATGTTCTTTTTTCTTTACATAGTTTTCTTAGAATTCTTATTGCCTCTTTTGTTATGTATGTTCTTGCCAGAATAGTTATCCTTCCAACACTACTTCTTCCTTTCTGGTATGTGATTCTTTTTGGTATCTACACAGTCGTATTGTATATGCTCGGAGAAATAAGAAAAGAGGATATAAAACATATTCATTCACTTCTTCCTGTATGGGCAGTAGAAAAAATAAAATTATGAATACACATCTTGTATTGATACTCAGCTATATTCTTATATTTCTTGCTTTTGTCGGAGCTGTTCTACTTTTAAATTTTGCATTTCTTTTGAGAAAAAGAAAAAAGCCCTTACAGGTAACTTCCTTGGCAATTTATATCCCGTTTTACTTTGATGAACAAAAAATAGAGCACTTTATACTAATTATTCAATTTTTTCTTATTATACTTACTGTTTCAGTATTCGGATATATTTTTCTTAGTAATCTCATGCCATTTGGTGCAACTGTAGAGTATTCACTTACGAAAACCCCTCAAAAACTTTCTGCCTTAGGACCAAAAAATAGGGTAACAACACAAAAAATAGATGGCCAAACAATTTATACGCAAACAAATGATCTCATTTACTTTACCACTCATATGCCACTTGCATTTGACACCGCAACGGTTAGTATGACCTTCCAAAATGCAAGTCCAGATCAAACAATCGCACTTGGGTATCAGGATGCAAACACCTGGCATTATAATACACAACCATTTGATGTTCCATTTTTAAATACTCTTTCCTGGTCACATATAGGATCATACCCAGATGTGTTATATCAAAAAAACTCTCAGTACAAATCGGTTGGGAAATTTCTTATCAATCCTCCTAAATATAGTATTATCGGAACCTATGACTTTGATTCAAATATTGGCACTCTGGATAATACAACTGTAGCAAATTACGCTGCATCGACAACTCAAACAGTTATTGCAACACCATTTCGCGGAAAAGTTGTCTTTTACGTATATCTACAAAATGAACCATTTACTATGACCATCCAGAAACAGGATCTTAACTGGTACGATGATCCTGATGTAGCAACGATAGATATGTATAAAGATAGTCAACTTATCTATCATACAAACATTCCTGATGACGGTATCACCGATGGATCAAAAAAAA
>PPGL01000102.1 GCA_003173915.1 Candidatus Levyibacteriota bacterium
AATATGATCCTGCCAATTTTAAAAATATGACTCCTCAGGAGAGGCAACAACAATTCCAACAAGAACAAAATGAATTAAAAACATGGGCACAGTCTCAAGGAATTGATGTTTCTTTAATCACTCCACCAATGGGTGGGATGAGAATGAGAGGATACTTCCAACATGTAAAGGGAGGTCCATGGGGACAAACACAAAACCCGATACCCACACCAACAACATCGGGTTAATACAAACAAAATGAAAAGAAAGACTCTCAGCGGCACCTGGGAGTTCTTTCTTTTTTCTTGACATTATCTTGGTTTTCGCTCTTTAATTAAAGTATGGGAAAAGAAAAGAGCAAAAGAAAAAAATTACATACGCCACTTAAGCATCAAATAAGAGTAACGCCAACACAAAAAAGAAAAGCAAAAAGAGTGGCATTGAGTTCGGTAGTTACTGCTGTTTTAGTTACTTTTTTCTTTTTACTCCAACTTGCAACAATAAAAATTTCAAATTCTGACTTTCCAACAGGAAATATTATTCCACAACAAGATGTAGGGACAAAAGGATGGACAACGTATGCAGACAATCGTTTTGGATTTTCTTTTGAATATCCATCAGATACATTTTCTGTGGTTGATGATAGCGAAAATAATTATGTTATTTTGCCAACTGGTTATCCAGAAGTGATTGAAGATGCCCAGAATGACTTTTTTACTTCAAAAGGATATGTAAGTCCACGATCACTTTATGCAATTAAAGTACAAAATCAAGATAGTACGCTTACTGCACCAACGTTTAGTCTATGGATATTTGATAATGCAAATATGCTTTCTGCAGGTGCGTGGTATGAAAAATACGATTACTATCCTTTTGCTTTTGCTCCATATATTCCTGCCCCAGTAAATGCAGAGCAACCAATTCAAAATGTGCTTATTAGTGATACATTGGGAAAATATCATTTGCGATTTAATCAGTCAAATGGGGAAGTGGCATATGTATATATTGCAAAGGGACAAACAATGTTTCTTATTGCTTTGGATGTAACTGCAGATGATAATGTTGGAAATAAAATTCTTTCAACACTCAGATTGTTTAGTAATACTAATACCCCAGTAAAATAGGATTATACTGGTTGAGGTATTCCTACCTCGGGAGTAATAGGAGTTCTTAAGATTTCTCTTCCTGAACTATTATTTTTATACACAACAGCGCGTCTTGCACGTCTTATCAGTGGTGGATTCAGGTCAAATAGATCACTTGGATTAGCTCTATCTTCGCCTATAATTACAGGAGAAGGAGTCTCACTAGAAATTGCAATTTTTTCAATAATTCTATATCGTGGATTGTATTTGCTGTTTGGATTATCTTGATTCTTTATTCCTCGTAGTCTATCAATTTGTATTCCGATTCGTTCAAATATGCTTCTTTTCTCAAGTACAACCACTTCTCCTCCATCACTACTTTCTAGCTTTTCAACCATAAATCGTCTTTTTCCGCGACGAGGTGGAGTAACATCTGTTGTCCCAGCTTGAATTCTCCAAATCCATTCATCACGAATTCCTTCTTCACGTTTTTTCTCTACTAGTGCCATTATTACTTTTAAGACTTTTGGATCTGGGGGAAGAGGAACCTCAAGTTGTCCCAATGAAAGATTATTAAGTACTGAAGGAGTAACTTCTTGTAGCACTGTTGGAGGAAGTCCTTTAAGTGCTTCAGAAGGAAGGTTTTCAAGCTCTACTAGATATAACGCCATAGCCTGTAAGTATAGCGAAGTTATCATAGGAAAGCAACTCTGAGGGGTGTTCCGGATAGAGAAAGGAAATGTATTTACTTTTTCGTACGCTTTGTTGATTTCTTTTTTCGAGAGGAATGTGTTGTCGCTGATTTATTTTCTTGAGGCATCAGATATTGATCTGGCCAGTGACTTATCGTATCAAAAGGAGCGAAGCGATATATTAAATAAAGAGCAACTGCAATAAGAAGATAAATAATACTTGCGATTCTAGACAGAGAAAAATAATACATAACCATACTATTTATTAAATCGTCTTTTAGCATACCTGCAACAGGGTCAGGGTTTGTATACATACTACTAATAATTGCTGGGACAGCATATGATGCAAGAAGTCCAACAAAACCTGACACAGCAAAAATCCACACAAATCCTCTTGTCATGTGTTTTAGGAAGTTTTTATTTACGATGACAAGAATTGCTATTGAAAGAAGAAGGATAATCCATGCAATTGTCAGAATTTTTTGTAAATTTTCAAAAAAAACTTTTGCTTTTGTTGTTAGAAACAAAATGCTATTCGGATTTTCTTTTGTGTTTATAATTGTTATTTGTGGAGGAATAGATGCAATAAGATTTTTTCCTGTGTCGGTAAGTGGGGAAGGAAGTTGTAAAGATGTTAAACTATCTGAGAATTTTTGCGTATACTCTTTGGTGTTTATGACGACATTATTTTCTGCAAGAGATAAGGGAAATTGGTTTACCCTCGATGCAATTTTTAACGAAGGAAAAGAAATTCGCTCAACAAGACTCGGTGTAATAATTTCATTTAAAACTGTATCGGCAATAGTGAGTTCGATAACATTATTTCGAAGTTGTGTTGGGTATTTATCGCGAATATCAGCTTTAATAATTTCTGCGATGTAATGATACGCATTACTCTTTTGAAAAAAATTTGCAATTGCTTCTGGTGATTTAAAATTTGATACAAGAATTGTTGCGTAGGTAACGAAAAGAAGTGAAAGAATACCAAAAATAACTGCTATGTTATGCCATGTACGATTTGGCTGCATTGTTGTATCGTGAATAACAAATGTAAGAAAGCATTAAAAGCGTAGTAAGAAACAAGAAATAGTACTTGGCTACTTATCTCACAGAAATACTAATTTTCTATTACTCATTTGATATAATGACCAGCACATGGGAACGATACAAAAAAGTATCAAAACATTACTTTTCCATCCTGGTATTATTTTGCTCAGTTTTGCATGTTTTCTTATTATCTTGGGTCTTGTTGGTGTAAAACAATCTCTTGCAATGCTATTTAATTCACAACAGGTAGTTGCTGAAGCGTTTAAACCAAGCGAAACGTTGCCAACTGTTACGCCTGTTTCGTCCATTCTTTCACCAATTCCAACTCCAACACCAACGGTTATGTCAGAATTTATCCCTACTCCAATTGTTACTCAAATACCTACAGTAATTCCTACACAAGCACCAGTTGCGGATGCAACAGACAATACTGTTTGGGAAAGTCTTGCACAGTGTGAGTCCAATGGACATTGGTCAGACAATACTGGCAATGGATATTTTGGAGGGCTACAATTTACTCAAGGTGCATGGGAGTCTGTTGGGGGAGTGGGAAGTCCTGCTGATGCGTCAAAAGACGAACAAATTATGCGTGGCAAACTTCTTGAGGCTCGGCGTGGATGGTCGCCATGGAGTGCATGCAGCAGAAAATTGGGATTAAATTAATTTCAAAAGTGCTGATTTTAGTTTGGAAGTACAGGAAGTTATTGAGCGAACAAACACTAAGTTACAAAATACCGAATAAAATAAATTTGCTATACTTTCCTCATGAAGTCTTTTCCATTTTCCGCAGAAATTTTTATTATTGGGGTTAATCCATATGTGTTGCTTCCTGAGCATGTTCTTGCAGCAATTTTCAAACAAGCAGGAAAAGACAAAGGGGCAATTCCAGTAAAGGGGAAAATTAATGGAAAAGAGTTTGTCCAAACACTTGTAAAATATCAAGGGGAGTGGAGATTATATATAAATGGTATCATGCGAAAAATAGCAGGAGTAAATGTCGGAAATAGAGTCCACGTTGAAATTGTGTTTGATTCGGGTTCTCGGGAAATTCCAATGCATCCACAGTTTAAAAAAGCACTCGAAAGCAATAAAAAAGCAAAAGAAGCATTTGAGAAGTATTCACCATCACGTCAAAAAGAAATTAATAGATATCTTAGTTTTATAAAAACAGAAGAGACGCGTATCAAAAATATTGATAGAATTGTCAGACATTTAGCAGGGGAGGATGTTGGGTATTTTGTTTTACTGCGAAATAAGAAGTAATAATTACTTATTGACAACGCAACATGAAATATGTCTTTATAGTACTATAGTCATGAAAAAATCTCTCAAAAAGCACAAAAAACCCAGTAAAAAGATTTCTTGGAAATTAAGTAGATTTACCATTATTACAAGTGCAATTGGAATTATTGCAATTGTTGCCATTTGGTTTATTAATCTTTTGCAGGGTGGAATTCCAAATAATGCTTCAGCCTACATTCCCGCACCATCTATAAGAATAATTAGTTCTAATGAATCGTGCATACCTATTACAGCTACTACAAGAGCTCCATATTTAATTATTGTTTGGAGCAAAAATAACTATCCATCCATCAGTCACAAGATTGGTCTACAAGGATTTTTTGATTCTTATAATTCTAGTACACATAGATACACTTATTACGATATTACACCTACTGTGTATGTGACAAATACGTCGACAAATGGTACGTATACGACTGTGCTGCCAATTGAAACTAGTTGGTACCCATATAAAACACTATCTTCTTCTGGTGTACATTATATGCATGTAAATATAAGAGACTATTATTATGTAAGTCCAGTTATTTCTGTAAATTCCCAACAAATTCAATTTGTTAAGTGTTGAGAGTTTTTACTTCACTGTTTAACTTTTATATAGCATTTTAAGTATTTTTCTTTACTATTCATTGTTAGAAATTCCCCTAAAAATTGACCGCTTGGTGTACAATTGTTATATGAGAAAGTGGATATTGATACTTTTCGGAATTATTATTCTTCTTGCACTAGCAGGATTTTTCTATTCACAAAAATCATCTCCATCAAATCTAAAAATAGCACCTACACCAATACACAGTATTACAGTAGTTCCAATTCTCACTCCAACACCAACAAGCGGAGTAATTTTTTGCTTGGCTTCCGATCTTTTACCAACGATAACTCTTGGGGTGGGAGCAGGGAATATATATGGTGCGCTAACGCTGAAAAATACTTCTGCCCAAACATGTCAAATACTTGGTGGACAATTTGTATCTGCCAATTACGACACTGCTACAGTAAAAAATATTACCATAACACATACAGGGCAAACCCAACCGCAACCGTTTGTTCTCAGTCCCGGAGAAACAATTTACTCACAGGTCCATTTCCCAAATGGCCCGCAGTGCCAAAGTATTGGACTTAATCAGACAGAGGTTACATTTATGTATAAAATTTCTTCTTCAGATGAAGTCACTTTTAGAAATCAAAATGGTAATACAAATCAAATTGTACAAACCTGCAAGTCTTCAACAGATATGACAGAAATACAAATCTGGAATATGTCTACAACTCCAATAACTCCATAAAATGTTTTTCTACGCGGAATATTGATTTATAAATTAGTCGAAGATAATGCCGATGAGTTTGGCAAGACCAAAGAAGACAAGCGCGTATACAACGAGTGCAACAAGTGTTTCAAATTCTATTCGTGAATGACCTGCTTGTACTGTTACGCCAAACATATTTGCAAATGGAGAAATAAAAGGTTGAGACAGCTGATAGACAAAAGTCACAAATGGTGAATTTAGAGCGAGTCCAAGGAGTGAAAAAATAAATCGTGCTGCAAGTACAACAGACATCGCCGTATAGACAAGAATAAATAGCTGTTGTGCTTTTTGAGAGATGACACTTCGACTATATGAGCCTGCAGGTTTGGAAGCGTGTGGCTGTTGCGCTGGAGGTATAGGATGTTGTTGTTGCATCATTGGATCGTGTTGCATAGGAGCTGGATTATTTGGATAAGTCATAGCTAAATTGATTGTATGGAATGTTTTTTAAAAATGCAAGCGCTTGTTTGTTCTTGATATTTTTTTGATTCTTGAGTTAGATTTGTTTGTGTATATTTGATTAGTACGTTGTTGCATTATCCCAATCTTTTTCAAATGTGTTTTCGAGTGTTTCAATGTCGTCTGGTACTGTTAGAATAATTCCAAGTTCGCGATTTTGATCCATACTTTGTGTTGAAAAATTGATTGATCCAATGTATGCCTTCGTATTATCTGACACAAGCATTTTTGCATGCATATACGGCGAAGAAATTGTTTTTACTTCTACTCCACATGAGGAAAGTTTGGTTAGCGAATTTTTATTGGAAGAAAGTTGGGAAAGAGTAGGGGTGAGTAGTCTGACTGTAATTATTTTTGCTCTGTCACAAAATGCAGAAATAAGTTGGTCGTCATCAATATCTTCGGTTTCTGCATCAAGAGATTTTGTTGCGCCTGTAACTAACGCCACGAGTACAGTTCGAGAAGTATCTGGACTTTCTATTATGCTGGTATTTTGAGGAGGAGAAAAAGGTTTTTTTTCCCAATCATCATAAAAAATGGTCCTCACTTCCGTAACATCCTGAGGATTTGTGTCCAAAACATCGTGTTCTCGATTTTTGGTAAATGCTGAAGCAGTCAGATTTTGACTAAGAATAAATGTTTCACTGCCATCGATTGTAATTGATTTTTCGTGTGTTAGTGTAAAGGTTGGATTGCTCCACTCGGTTGAAATTCCGGAAGCGTCAAGTTGCTCTTTGCTTTTTTCATTAAGACTACCGCTTCCGAAAGGATGTTGTTCCATCATTACTTTTACATCAACGCCGCGTGATGTTGCATCAACAAGTGCTTGAATGATTTGTTTGTCAGAAAGTAAATAGACTTCGACTAAAATTTCTTTTTGTGCAGCATGTATTGCATCAAGAATTGGTTGGTGTCCTGCATCGGGTTCTTCGTACAACGTAAGATTGGTATTTGCACCCAGGACATGCACATTTGTTTGCTGAGGATGTGTGTGAGCCAAGAAATACCATCCAAAAACAAAAAAGAGAAGCGTGAGATACGAAAGGATTTTTTTCGGAGACATAGATCCATTATAAAAGAGCAGAGAGCATTTATAAAGCTGGAAAACCTTTTCAGCATATCTTGACAAATATGATTCTTTGACTCTAGAATATTCGTATGGAAGAGAGTAGAGAACTTCTAATACAAGAAGACCGACAAGTACAACAATCGGATGAGTCTGCTGCTTTACCTTCTGCTCCTGAGCTTACATCTTCACAAAGCAATTTATTCCGGGTAATGATGCAAAGATTAACCGCTGATGGCGTTCATGCAGAATTTGCAGTACATAATGAAACAATAGACAAAACAGGTGATGTAAGAGTTGTAGTTATTGACTATGAAGATGAGCAAACACATAAACTAACGCACATGGCAGTTTCAGGTCAAGCACCAGTTTGGCATAAACCTGCGGAAAACATAACTCTTAAAACTGTTTGGTGGAAGGTAGGAGATCAAGATGAGGCTCAAGATCAAGCCGGGTTTGCTCAATTTAAAATCAGGCCAGACAGTATGAGATATGGCGGTGGGATTGGCGATAATCCGTTAACTCAAGAATGGTGGGATAAAACAGGAGGAGTAGATTATGCCCCATTAGGTGGTAAGATACGTATTACAGATGCAGATCTTGATGTTATAGCGCATAGGCTTCAGTCTGGAAAAGTAAATCAAACGTTGACAGATAAAGCAATGGAACATCTTAGATCATATGGGATAAAACAAGTGGTTGATTCAAGCGCTGCAAAAACAACATCGCAATCTGCTCCTTTATCACTTCCTCCAGTAGGGCCAGTAGTGAAATAGTTAAAATCCTTCAGTGGTTTGTATTATTTATATGTATTAAGCAGCATAGCTTAAGACAAATGCTTCTGCTGCTGTTTCATATCTTCCCAGTTCGGTTAATAAACCATGATATTCTGCCTCTTTATTTCCATTAAGTTGTGATCCTAATTGAGCACGAGAGTCGACTTTACCTAAATCAATACGCATTACAGCATCTGCATCACCTTGTACAACAAACTGGCCAAGATGGGTATCTCCTGCAATAAGATCTGCTTGGTGAAGTGTTTTAAGAGCTTCTCCTAACCTTTGCCCAATTTTTCTTTGAGTTTCTGAGCTTTTTCCTGCCCCTAAATAGTCGTATAGATTAGGTCCTACCCACTCGGAGACAAAAATGAGAGTATTTATTTGAACCATTGTGTTGTAAAAGGATCCTTCATTCATTCCCAGCGCCTGAGCCGCTGAAGAATAATCTAATTCGGAAGCGAGTTCTCTAATTTTCAGTAAACCATTTGTTTCCGCTTGGCGAAGTTCTGAAACAGCTATTGGACTCAATTCCGAGTCATTCTTTGGTCTAGTGTATCCAATAATTGTTGTGTCAAATCTTTTTTGTGGGATAATTACTTCTCTTAAAGGAGCAATAACTGGTAAACCTGCTGAGGTTTTTAATGATAATCCCTTGCAGTAGTTTGCAATTGATCCGGGATCATGAGCAATTCCTTTTACAAATACATGCGCACCATTGTATTTTGCTACATCAAACCCTCTGCTTAACACTGCAGGATTAAATTGATTTCCTCCTTGTATTCTTTCTGACGAGCCCACAATAGAGAAATTATAACAGTCATTAATTAAAAATCAAATTAATAATCAAATTAATAATTTTGTTTTAGGAGAGCAGTTGACTTAAGTCTTTTTTTATTCTTATCTTTTCACTGTTTAATTCTTATCTCCACAGTGTATAGTATCTTTTATGTCACGGCGTTTTCTTAGCATACTCATTACTGCAGGGATTGTCACAATTGTTTTATCTGCCACGCCTTCATTTGCAAGTCCTCATGTAGTGTTTATTCAGTCAACAAATACACAAGTAAATAGTGCGTTTAATTCAAAAGCAGCAAATCTTCGATTGACACTCAATAATTTATTAAAAGAGCACACGGTTATGGGAGCCATAATGCTTGGCAAGCTGTATGAAGGAAAGAATACAACGCAACTTGAATCGCTTATGATTTCCAATGGTGACCAAATAACAGCAATTATTACAAAAACGTATGGCACAAATGTTGGAAATCAGTTTTCAAAGCTGTGGACAGAGCATATGCAAGAATATAAAAATTACACAATCGCAGAAAAAAATGGCAATACCACAGGAATGAATACTGCTCGGGCCAATTTATACACCATTGCAAGTCAAATGGGAAATCTTTTAGGAAAAGCAAGTAAAAACGTATCTTCACAAACAATAACCAATCTAATGACTTCCCATATCGATGGAACCCTTGCTTTTGTGGATGCGATAGCAAGTGGAAATGAGACAACAGCAGCAAATCTTATGAAACAAGGATACGACCAAGCAGGACAATTTGCAGACGGATTAACTCACGCAATACTTCTTGATAAACCTCAGGAATACCAATAGTCTTCATACAGATTTAGCTGTTTGCCAAAATATATCCTATAGCATATTGACGCAGATATGTGTTTATGGTATGATTGTTTTATGAATAGCAATTTTATAGTAATGATTATGCTTCCAAACCGTTAATCGGCGGGAGCATTTTTTGCGCATTTCACCCCGCTGAGCGGGGTTTTTTTATGGAAAAATCACAAAGATACATTATCTATACAATGATTATTCTCATGAACCGTTAAATCGGCGGGGAGATGTATTGTAGAAATAGTATTCTATAACCACCCGCCGAAAGGCGGTTTTTTTGTGGTTTTGCGGAGAAGGGAGGTGATATATATGGTATTTACTGGAGAATTAGCGACATTTGGAAGACACTCTTTTGGTAGTTCTTTTGCTTCACAAGCAAGGGAGGCATTGGCGCGGAGTAAAAAGAACGAAATTCTACAACAGCGACCAACAGTACTTGTTGTTCAGTCAAGAAATAACGCTGAACGGCTAAAAGGAGAGCAGGAAAGAGTACGAGCACTTGCTGCAAAAGCTGGTGTTGACGTTTGGTTTGTTAATCCACTTACCCAACACGATAGACAATGGGAAGACACATCAAAGCTCTTACAAGGAGTAGATGGAGTACTTTTTACTGGCTCATCAGATGTAGACCTCAGTGTTCGTACGGCGGAAAGAGACTTGTATCTTTTTCGAACAAGCGCTCTTGCTAAAGAGGCTGTCAGACGTGGTAGTGCACTGATGAATCCTTTACCCGTACTTGGAATTTGTTTGGGACACCAAATGATTCATTTGGTGTCTGGAGGAAAAGTCGAAAGAGATCCTGCTCAGGCAGAAACAGGAACAGGAAGAGTTGTTCTTAAAGGAGACGCGGCAAGAGACCGATTCCTTGTGAATGTTCCGTTAACCCATGATGCTCAGAGACAATTCGGTTTTTTGGAAATTTTTGGACACAAAGATAGCGTTACAAAACTTGGGAAAGGATTTAGAAGACTTGGTTCTACAGAAAGAAACAAAAATTCTTTGGCACGTAGACGAGGCGTTTTTACAACCCAAGGACATCCTGAAATAACAGACGCAAGCGCGCTTCGCCGCGCAATGGAACTCGCTAAAGGTCACGATAGCAGAATGGGAGATTATGTGGAAAATTATCCTATTCTTGATACTCCTGGGACCGATGAAATAGTCACCAACTTTTTTAGAAGTGTTTTTCAAAGAGTTGAAAGGAGAAAGGACAAAGTGGCTAGGAGAAGATAAAATTATCCCCTGGTGCAAAGCGTCAGGGGATATACTCCTTATTTTTCGTAGAGAAAAATATTATCTTTTCTTGCTTTTTCTTTCCAATGTGTAAAAGGAAAATAGTTCAGTAAAACTCTTGCCCCAGGCTTTAGTTCAGTCATTAATTTTTTTTCCAGTCTTCCCATAATCGTTGGCATTGGATAGCAGCAAATTATAGAAAATTGCGAGAAATCTTCCATCCAAAAATCTTTTTTAAGAATAGTGGGTTTAATAATCGTCATGCTGGCTTGTCCAGCATCTCTTGGAGATTCTGGAGTCGTCGCTTCGCTTCTCCCCAGAATGACGGTATCAATATTCTCCTGAGCTATTTTTATCATCTTTTCATCGAGCTCGTAAGCACTTACAATTGCTCCAGCTTTTGCAAGAGCAATGGCTATTCTTCCATCACCAGTACCTAAATCCGCAGCTTTTTCCAGGGGTTTAATTTTTGCTAGTTCTACCATTGTCGCAACTCTGTAGCGACTTGTTTGAAAGTAGGGAATATATGGAATTGCTTTCATGTGCTAATTGTATCATTACTCGTTCTGTCACTCTGGTTGTCCAGAATCGCTTGTCATTCCGAGCGGAGTTGAGGAATCTCACGCATCAGTGTTCAGACAACAAGTTTGTGTGAGATCTCTCCACTCCCGAGCCTAGCTCGGTCGGTCGAGAGGACATTGGTATTGATCTCTCTATTGATTCTTTTTTGTATGATGATTATCCTTAAAGTATGGTACGAAAAGTGATCAGCCTGTTTATAGTCGCCATCCTGTTCATGTCTCTTATTCCTCAAACAGCTTTTGCACACGAAGTGTATGTTTTGACACCTTCTCAAATAAGTAAGGACTTGGTTGTGCCAATGAATGTTTTTTCATCTCTTCTTTCTACAACTAATTTGATGTGGTTTGGATTTTTTGGATTATGTGCAATTATTTCATTAAGTATTTCTTTTTTTGTGAGTTATTCAAAATGGGGAGTTGGGGTAACAAAATTAATAGAGAAATATAGCAAATTTGCTCTTCCTGTTATTCGGGTGGTTCTTGGGATTTCTCTTCTTTACTCTGCATATTTTCACGTACTTTTCGGTCCTGAATTACCACTGTCTCATATTTTGGGAGGCACGTTGTGGAGTACCATTTTATATATTGCAGGAGTAGGGATTATTTTTGGACTCTTTACAAGAGGTATTGCTGTGGTTCTACTCACTCTTTTTCTTTTGGCGATAGGAAGTTTTCACGAATATATGCTGACATACAGTAATTATTTTGGAGAATTAATTATTTTGCTTTTGTGGGGAGGGGGATTATATAGTTTTGATAGAATGTTTTTCAAGAAATCATCAAAAATTTATAATCGGAAAGAGGACATGCTTGCCATTGCCATCTTGCGTATAACATTTGCATTGTCTCTTTTATATGCAGCACTCTATGTAAAATTTTTGCATCCTGCACTGTCATATAATGTGGTAACAGAGTATCATTTAACACGTTTTTTCCCATTTGATCCATTATTTATTGTTTTTGGAGCAGGGTGTATAGAAGCTGTTATTGCATTCCTTTTCCTTTTTGGACTTAACATGCGATGGAATATTATTTTCTTTGCATTCTGGGCAACGTTATCACTAATTTATTTTGGAGAATCTGTTTGGCCGCACTATATTCTTTTTGGAATCTGTATCGGTCTCTTTCTTTATGGGTATGACAGGTATACTTTAGACAAATGGGCTGTGGGAATTTCTAAAAAAATCTTGCACCAAGAATAACCATGCCAGAGACAAGTACTGGAGAATTGTTCGCTCAAAAACTCTAGAAATCTCCTTATAAAATTCTCATGATTTTTGGATATAAGTTCCTTCATGGTATGGGCAATTGTTATTACTATTCGTTTGTTAGTACCACTTACCATATTTCGTTGGAATTTGTGGGGAAGTATTCTATCAATCATTGCAGATAATTTGGATGTTATAATACTAGATTTTCTTGGAGTAAAAGATTTTACGCTATATAACCAAATAGACAAGTATTTAGATACATACTTTTATTTAATTCAAGGATACACAATGTTATTTTGGAAAAATAAAGATGACAATATCTCTCAAGATACATTTAGGCGACTTGATAGGCAAGGCATTTCTTTTTCTCCTGCTTCATTCCTTCTAGCTTTTATATTATGCTCTTGCATTATAAATAACATAGTTAGAAAATAAATATAAGGAGTTAATGAACAAAACTATAATTAGCCAAGATAATTATGTTTTGAGCATATGGAAAATTTGGCAAATAAAATTGTGTTACAAAACATAAATGATAAATATAGAGTAGAATTCTTTATTATCTTTTCAATTCTTGCTATAGGGGCACCTCTTATTACTGGAATAATAAATCTTTTTTCTGGCAATGTCTATTTATTTTGTCTAACACTGATATTTGCAATAATAATGTTAGTAAATCTCATTAGTGTTTTTTGGCATAAAAAATACAAAATAGCAATTAATTTTTTTATTCTAGCGATTGTTTTTTTGATATCATTTATGACAACAAGGATGACAGTGCTAAGTAATACGATGGGATGGTTTGTAACAGTCGAACTAATTGTTGTTTATCTTGCTGGGAGAAAAAATAGTATATTTATTACTGTTTTATTTATCGCTTTTTTACTTCTGTTCCACTACTCAACACCTGCTATTACTGGAGGTCAGTCTGGTATTCCACTTCTCGTTCTTAACTTAACGATTATTTGTATTATCTTTTCGTGGGCTGTTTTATACTTTTATCTCACAATCTATGATAAGAAAGATTCAGAGGTTGAAGAAAAAAATATAAAACTAAAAAAAGCCGTAGAACAAGCAGAACAGGGAAAAGCACGAGATGAGGTTATTTTAGAAAGTACTGGAGAAGGAATGATTGCCGTAGATCAGACTGGGAAAGTTCTTATTGTAAACCCTGTTGCTTTGAAAATTTTTGACATCACGCAAGAACAAGCAAATACAAAGAGAATTTTCGATCTATATCAATTGTATGATGAAAAAGGGGAGTTACTTCCAACAGAAAAAAGACCTATCGCAGTTACATTAGCAACAGGACAAAGAGTAATCCAAATATGCCAAGTTGCAAATTCTAATAAGAAAATAGTTGTACAATTGACCTCCGCACCAATTAAACAAAATAATGCGCTTATTGGTGCAATTGAGGTTGTAAGAGATGTTACTAAAGATAAAGAAGTAGATAGAATGAAAACAGAGTTTATCTCCCTTGCTTCTCATCAGCTTCGTACTCCTTTATCCGCTATTAAATGGTTTAGTGACATGCTTGTTAAGGGAGATGCTGGAGAATTAACTGCTGAGCAGAAAGAATTGTCGCAAAATATCAGTGTATCTACAGAGCGCATGATAGAGCTTGTTAATGGACTTCTCAATATCTCGCGCATTGAATCGGGAAGAATTGTTATTGATCCACAGCCAACTAATTTAAAGGAATTAGTTGATGGTATTGTAAAAGAATTACAAGTGAAAAGTAAGGAGAGGCAGCAAACGCTTCTCGTTAATGCACATGATGACCTACCAGTGCTAAATGTTGATCCAAAGCTAATTCGTCAGGTATTTATGAATTTATTGACAAATGCTATTAAATATACGCCAAAGGGGGGGGAGATTTCAGTGTCCATTTCAAGAAAAGACGATCAGATAATCTCGCAGGTAACAGATAATGGATATGGTATACCAAAGTCTCAACAAGATAAGATATTTCAAAAATTCTTCAGAGCTGACAATATTCTAAAAGTTGAGACTGATGGAACTGGTCTAGGGTTATATTTGATTAAAGCGATTGTAGACTCTTCACAAGGCAAAATTTGGTTTACCAGCGAAGAAGGAAAAGGTACATCATTTTTTTTTAGCTTGCCTATATCTGGAATGCTTCCTAAAAAAGGTGAAGTAACGCTTGATGAATAATTTAAGATATTTCTAAATATGGTGTATAGAGTTGTTGTTTGCTAGAATTTGCTTCATCAATATTTTGGATTCCCGCTTGCGCGAGAATGAGAAGGAAGAGATTAAAAACATTTCTAAATCTCCTTATAAAATTCTCATGTAAGAAGTCAAATAATCACGTTCCACGTTGACATGAAATTTTTTTATTGAAATACTTATTTTATGGAAGAACAAAATCAAACAATAACTCAACCCTCTCAACCAATTCCTCAAACTCAGTCAAAAAACCCGCTTAATATAAAGTTAATTATTCTAACGATAGTAATTCTTTATGCAATTTTAGCAGGCTTTTCTTTGGTGTATTATAAAAATCATAAAACTTTGCCAAAATCTGCCCTGGTATCTCAACTAAATAAAAATCAATTTTCAGGTCAGATAATTTTTGCAAATAAACAAGGACTTAACAGTCTTGATCCAAAAACTGGAAAAATAAATTTTCTTTTTGATGGAGGTGGATTTACTTGGACATATCAAAATAACTATATTTTTGTTTCAAGCTCTAGTGCTATTGTTCGTTTTTCTTTAAGTACACATGAAAAAGATAGTTTATCAATCACGAATATGGGTAGCTCAGAAATTATCCCTTCACCAAATGGGCAAAAGGTATATGTGCTAAATCATCCCGGATACCCCGCCGATCCAACGCCTCCAGAAATATTTGTTTATGATTTTTCGACAAAAACAAGACAATATTTACCATCAGGAACAGGTCTTTATAAATGGTTTCCAGATGGTATTCACGCTATTATTGTCGCCAATTACAAGACACCAACAATAGAATTAGGTGGTCAACCCGAGCCTTCCTTAAAAATAGAACTCTATAACCTTACTACTGGTAGCCAAAATTTTATCTATGAAGGATCGATAGGCTCTATGGCAATTTCGCAAAATGGAAATACACTTTTGTGGTATGGTAACATAGTAGGAAATAACGCACCAATCACAAGAGAAAGACCACAACCTGTTTTGTATTCAACAACCATAAACCTAGATACTGATAGTATTGCTCCAGTTGCTTCTATTTCTGGATCCAAATTTCCTATAAATCTTGATACGTATTCTGGGGGAGGGATTATAGATAAAGGATTTAGTGTAAATACAGTCTTTATGACTGTAACGGAAAATAAAGATAATGGAATTTATACTATTAATACAGATAATGGGGAGATAAGAAAGATTATTTCAAATCCATCGTTTGATTATTTGATGCAAACATACAATCCGTCACTTAATGAAGTTTTGGCATATAAATATCCTGACAAAATGTATCCGTTAAATTTTCCACCTTGGCAAGCGAGAGCATATCAATACAAACCATACGTTGTTTTACTCAATACAAATGGTACTAACATAGAAAAAATAATAACAAAACTTGATGGCTTAGTGCCGGATATGCCATTTATTTTTTCTCCAGACAATCAATTTATTCTTGGACCAAAATATTCAGATCAAGACTCTGATAGCGAATTCACAATCTTTTCACTCCAAAATCCAACACAGTCGTATGTACTAAAAACAGATTTAGGAAGACAGTTTTACTGGATTAAATAAAATTACTCAACTTCTGGTATAATCCTTTCATGAGCTTATCTGTAAGGAAAGTAGCCACACTGTCCCATATTTAGACTTCAAGTTTAGCTTCACTGCTCCCAAGCTTCAGAAAGAAAGGATAATTTTACAAAGAGATAAAAAGGGAAAAATCGTTAGTTCTGCTGTTCCAACTTGACTACTTATATCCTTGCTGAGATAATCTTTGTATGGATTCGCAGCAACCAGTCCAACAAGCAAATTCTCAACCTGTTCAACAATCTTTTCAGCCAAAATCTCACTCTGCCTTTTCTAAAAGTTTATTTATGATATTTGGTGTGATGATAGTGTTAGGTTTAACAAGTGGCGCTTACTATTTAGGAACAAAACAACAAAATTCTTCTCTGAAATTAAATGAAAAAACAAAAAGTGCAGGAGAAACTGTAACAATTATTACTACTCCGACATTAACCCCGACACCAAATCCAACTGCAAATTGGCAAACATACAACTTGCACGGATTTAGTTTAAGATACCCACAAGCGTGGATCGTAAAAGAAGAGAGGTATAATCCCTTGCAAATATTTTTTTATAATCCATCAACAGCTATACGGGGTGGAAATGGAGGAAATGACATTATTTATCCAGATAGTTTACAAGTAACAGCCGCTCCAGGTGTAGCAGGTGAAACAATTCAAGAATGGATCGATGGAGTTTCGTCAAAAGCACTAAAAGATCAGTTTCAGAGAAAAACGATAATGTTAAATGGAGAGCAAATAGAAGTATATCATGTGGGGGGAGAAGGAATAGAAGGGTGGTATATTCCTTTTACCAAAGGACAGGGTTTTGAAATTTTGGGACCATTGGCGGTCGATCCTGAACAAGATAGCCTCGAGCTTGAAATTGTTAAAACCTTCAAATTTACTCAATAACTTTGATATAATCCTTTACGATTCTTTCTATTAGATATGCAATCTACAATACTACGTTCTAGAATTCAATTTTAACCTTTTGATATATTTTCTTGTAAATTAGTTTATCTATCTGAAGTTCAGAAATAATAATGGCAAGAAAAATTATCCCACCTCCAATAAATTGATATGGCGAGGTTGTTTCATGTCCAATTGTCCATGCAAATATTGCTCCAAAAACAAGCTCTGTACTTAAAACAATGCCTGCTGTTACAGGAGCAGTGTATTTTTGAGCAATAAGGACTAATCCGAAGCTAATAACAGTTGCAAATACAGCTAAATATATAATTGACCCGATTGCATACGTACTTGTTACTGTTGTCGGAAGATGAAAGGAAAAAATTGTTAGTAAACCCAAGACTCCTACAGTAAGAAATTGTTGAAGATTAAGGACAAATGGGTCTGCTTTTCCTTTTACTATTTTATCAACCATAACAATGTATAATCCGTTGAGCAATGCATTAATGAGAGTAAGACCATCACCATAATTAAAAGACATCAGTCCTCCTGTTAAAAGCCACAAGCCAATAAGTGCAATTCCAAGCGATAAAAATTGTGTAATTGTTGGTATTCGCTTAAAAAACACAATACCTAGAAGAGGCACAAATGCGACAAAAAGTCCAGTGATAAATGCGGAATTAGCTGCTGAAGTATATTTTAATCCAAGCGCTTGAAGACTAAGTTGCAAAAAAATGATTACACCCAATATAAAACCTTGGAACCAAGATTTTTTTATATTATCTTTTCGGAAAAAAACAATAATACCAAAAATAGCTGTTGCTAGAAGAAATCGATATGTTACTAATGTTATAGCATTAATTTCGGAGAGACTATCTTTGACGACGAGAAAAGCAGAACCCCAAATAGCTGTTGCTAGAAGTAGACCTGCAGGGGCTAAAAATTTTCTGAACATTGAAATAAGTATGAATAAAAAAAGTTATCGGGTCAACGTATAAATTATCTTTTTGGTATGATGCTTATCATGAATCTATCTGTCGGGAACGTAGCCACACTGTCTCATCTTGAGAATTTTACTTCACGTTTGCTGCTCAAAAATGCTTCAACCCTGTTATAATTCATCAATGCAGTCGTTTATTACTGAATGCTGTTGTTTTGCCAAGATTACTAAAATATTTAGCTTTTTTCTTACTAAATCAACTCCTGTATAAATCCGTATCTTCATGTAGGTATCAATAATGTAGTAATAAGTTATGTTACTTACTATTGCTTGCCTTATTATAATTTTAGTTTTTTTAAAATGGAGTGCAGAATTTACGGCGTCAATCCTTTTTGCTTTTGTTTTAACGGTACTTTTTTGGCCGATCGTTCAATGGTTTAGAAAAAAAGGAATGTCTCATGGATGGGCTGTCGTTACCATAAATTTTTTAATTCTCATTGGAGTTGGTTGTTTGATTTTGGTATTGAATTCGTCAGGAACTCAGCTTGTTAAGAAACTGCCACATTACCAACAACAATTGCAGAAACAATTAGTTCCTTTCCAATCAATCTTAAAAAGTTCCAAGATCAATGTTACTGGAACAACGTTTCAAAAGTTAGTCAATCCAGGTGAGCTCGCGAGCGCTGGATTTTCTTTTCTCTCATCGCTTCTTAGCAATACGACAAGCCTTTTTTTGTTTTTGCTGATATTATTTTTTATGATTATTGCTTCAGACCAGGTAGTAAAAAAGTTTCACAAAAATTTTCAAAATCATAATACGTTCGTTTCTAATTTTGTAGTATGGAGTAGCAATATTCAGCAGCAATACCGAGTCCAAACAGGAAACAATTTGATTACTGCTACTCTTGCAGGTCTGATTTTTTGGTTTTTTAAGATTGACTTTGCTGGACTGTGGGCTTTTTTTACTTTTATTTTTGCCTATATCCCCAATATTGGTACGACGCTTGCTGGCATACCTCCATCACTTCTGGCTTTTATTCTCTACGGTCCAAAGACAGCAATACTTGTCATAGCACTTCTTATCGGAATAAATTTGGTTATGGATAATCTTGTGACACCACGTTTTATGGGAAAGACACTCAATATTCCAACGGCATTTGTTTTCTTTTCTTTCATTTTTTGGACGTGGATTTTCGGAGCATTAGGTACGTTTTTATCATTGCCTATTACATTAGGTATTAGAACGTTTTTTGTCTCCAATCGCAGACTTCAATTTCTCGCAGATTTGTTAACAGATGAGAAGGACCAATGATAGAAATGAAGGCTTGTACGTAGGTTGGTTTACCAAATATTTTGAAGCTTCTAAAGATTGTTTGTTTTATTCAAATTTGCTAAAATTAGCCTCATGAACCTTTCTGTCGGCATTGTTGGTTTGCCCAATGTTGGGAAATCCACATTGTTCAATGCACTGCTCAAAAAACAACAAGCGCTTGCTGCAAATTATCCATTTGCCACTATCGAACCAAATGTTGGGATTGTGCCTGTTCCGGACAAAAGATTAGAGGTTCTGGCAGAAATTACTGCAAAAGAAATTGGGGGACATGGAGGACCTCACCCTGACCCTCTCCTAAAAGGAGAGGGGAGTCTTCATTTACCGCCAATAAAACCTGCAACTGTGGAATTTGTTGATATTGCAGGACTTGTGAAAGGAGCTGCAGAAGGGGCAGGACTTGGAAATAAGTTTTTGTCTCATATTCGAGAAGTTGGAATCATTGCTCATGTGGTTCGGGTATTTGAGGATGAAAATATTATTAAAGAAGGTGCTGTTGATCCAAAATCTGATTACGAAACAATCAACATGGAGCTCATGCTTTCAGATGTTCAAACACTTCAAAAAGCAGCAGAAAATAGAAAAGCCGAACCAGTAAAAAAAGCAGCAGTTCAAAAGGCTTTGGATGGACTTAATAATAGTATACCTGTTAGAGCACAACAGTTTGCAGATGAAGAACGAGAAGCATTAAAGGAGTATTTTCTACTTTCTGCAAAGCCAGAGATAATTGTGTTGAATGTATCAGAGCGACAGTATAATCCCAGTTCAATTAATGAAATAACAGAAAGGTATCAAAAATTACTTTTTTCTGAGGGGATTGCCACGTCGACTTCGTCTCCTCGCAATGACAATGTTATTGTAATCTCAGCACAAATTGAATCAGAATTAGCAGGTCTTTCAGAAGACGAACAGAGAGAATATCTTGAGGGTTTGGGTCTGGAAAGTTCGGGTTTGGAACGATTAATCCAAAAAGCATATGCAACTCTTGGCTTGATTAGTTTTCTAACCTGTGGAGAAAAAGAAGTCAAATCGTGGACCATTAAAAATGGAATAAATGCACAAATGGCAGCTGGAGAAATTCATACAGACTTTATTAAAAAATTTATTCGTGCAGAAGTGGTAAGCTATACTGATTTTGTTGAGAATGGAGGATGGAAAGGCTCAAGAGAAAAAGGAAAAGCGCGACTTGAAGGAAAAGACTATATTATGAAAGATGGAGACGTGGTGGAATTTAAGATAGGGAGTTAATACTGTCCTAACGTGAGTTCTGAAATCGCTCTCTATCTCTATATTCAGCTTCTTTTTGGCCTATTAGTTCTACTGTAGCTTCTTCTGCTGCAAGACGTTGTCTTACTCGCAGAATATCCGTATCAGCATCATTAGCACTTGTTGATTGTGGTGTGAGTTTTCCTGCATTTGCTTCTTTTCTTGCTTGTGCTAGTTGTTTTGCTAAAGGTAACTGCTTGGTAATTTCTTGTTGATATTCATTCCACAGATTTGGAGTACGCCCAACTGTTTCTTTAGCTTGTCTAGTTTGCTCGAGAGTAAATCCAAGTTCTTCAGCTATCGCTTCTTCTGTCTTTTTCTGGCCTTTTTCTCCTGATTGTTGAGAGACACGGACTGATGCTTGAAATGTTTGGTGGATAAGCATGGCCAATCGAATATGAAGAGGAACTTGTTGCATGCGTTTTGTATCAAGAGCAAGAACAGCAGCTATAATTCCAGTTCGTGTTGATTGTGAAATTGCAGAGAGCAAAGGGTTATCTTTTATAGCATCCCGCAACGAAGCATTTGGCGAAAATGCTGGATTTGTTTCTGCGCCTATTTTCTTTGACATACAAGAAATTTGTGATCTATTGGGAAGTATAACACTTTTTATCCTAGAGTCAATAGGCGAAGTGACCAGTTAGACTTGTATTTGTTTGGAGAAAATCATAGCATGAATTGTTTTTTGGGAATAAAATAAATAAAACTTATAGTTTAACTAGCTTGTCTTCGAGTAGTTGTATGTTCTCGTATGTGCTGTCTACGGAGTCGGCGTTGCTCATACACTCTATCAGCGTGCAGGAGTTTTTCCCATGCTTTCGCTTTTGTAGTTCCTTTCTCAAATCCGACAAGTGCTAATTCCCAGGTTATTGTAGGAACAGAATAATTGCGAGCTAAGTAGGCTATTGGATTTTCAGGTTCTTTATAAAACATATAGCGAATAAGAAGATCTGCTTGCTCATATGGGGTTAGCTGAAATGTTGGAGTTTGAATTCTTTTAATCAGTTGTACTCCATTATAGGCATGAACATCTCGGCCTTGTTGATAGCGCTTTTCATACTGACCCAAATTGCCATAGTCAATAAATGTTTGGTCTGCCAGAACCTCGTCCAGGTTGGTTGGTGGATGAAGGGTTGGTTCTACAAAAGAAGGTCTTTTTCTGTGATATGTCCACCATGTATCGTTGTCGGAAAATGCTTCTTCTGCTGATTTTGCAGTAGACATGGGATGTTTGAATATAAAGGCAAAGAAGCATAAAAATTATGAAATTTGTGTAAGAATTGTGTGAGAAATGATCTTGTACATGTCCTACTTGTCAGTAGATCATTTTTCGTGGTAAAATACGTCATAATGAGAACATACGAATTGGTTGTTGTTTTGAAGTCAGTTGACGAAAAAGCACGAAAAAAAGCACTTGAAACCATCAAATCCTGGCTTGGCGATTTGAAAATTTTGACAGAAAAAGAGTGGGGAAGTAAGGCACTTAAATACGCAATTAAAAAAGAACTCACTGG
>PPGL01000045.1 GCA_003173915.1 Candidatus Levyibacteriota bacterium
TCAACAAGTGTAAGTATTTCTTCTCCATTATGCTTATTGCGTAATGCGTACTGCTGAAGTGTTCTATACTCTGTCACTGCTTCCCTTCCCCCTGCAATAACCCCAAAATGCATTCTATTAAATGGCAGTCTCCCAACAGGCGCATTAATTTCTCCCTCGGATGGAACAATTTTCCCATGAGTAAGTGCAAGATAGACTTTTTTTGTCGTACGGGTCATGAATTGTTCTTTAAGCTTGCCAAAACTTTCGGAATTTTTTGCAATGAGTAGCACCCCAGACGTTTCTTTATCAAGTCTATGGACTATTCCTCCCCTACTCCTAAATTCATCTTCGATATTATATGGAGAAGCATCTGTAGATTGCACTGTCGGCTCTTTTGTAGCAGTTGATTGTGTAAGAGGAAAATGCTCTTCCACCCATTTTTGTACTGTAAGTTCGTCTTTATTGGTATCTGCATTGTTAACCGTCATTCCGGACGGTTTATTAATAACAAGAATATCGCTGTCTTCAAAAAGAATATTTGGTTCCATAATATAAGAAAGTTCATAGTTAGTAGTTCATGGTTCATAGTAAACCATAAACTATAAACCATTAACCATCAAACTACCTTTATTCAAGCATTATCTCCTCTTCATGCTCTTATAAAATCCTCCAAGGGTTTCCTGCTGAATGTATAATGCTAAAAATAATAATAAAAGAAATATCTGTAAAATATTTTCTGTTGAAAGTACAGTAAAATTTTTCGGGCCACGAAGTCCCATTCCAAGAAGAAATTCAAGAGTTGCAAAACAAGCAAACCCAATAAACCCAGTTGTACTATCTTTTAATTTTCCAAGAGTAAAGAGTCGTAAAAATAAAATAAAGAGTCCCAAAAATGCAACAGATCCTGCAAAAAGCAATATGATAGGTCGACCTGTCATAAACCAACTCAACCCAAATTCCACTAACAAACACATACTCCAAGTAAAGAAAAATGACAAAGAAAAAATATCAAAAACCCTTCCAAACGGAAGTTTTTTTCTTTTTGCATATATCCACACTAACAGCAGCGCGCCAACAATGCCTCCTGTAATCGAAAGCCCTGGAAAATAAGGAAATAAGAAAAATACCAATGGATTAAGATAATCAGACTTTATATGCTGCAGAACAAAAAAAACGCGAGAGAAAAAAAGAGATACACAGAATCCAATAAACGCGGCATTAAAAAGTTGTTCGAGATTTACATTTTTTCGAAGGAGCAAAAAATCATCTTTTGCCAACACAAAAACACAATATAAAAAAAGAAATAGTCCTCCGATAAGAAGTTCTGGTATAAAAAACATACTCTATAACATGAGACGAAATATCCCAATTCCTCCAATAATAATGCCAATCCCTGTCAAAACTGTTCCAACGCCAAATACATCTGCGAAAGATCCTACCATAATAACAGGAATTATGGAAAAAAACGAGGACAAACTATTGAGCGCTCCGTACACTTTTCCTCGCATTTCATCAGTTGTATTTTCTTGCACCAAAGTATTTGACGGAACAAAAATAAAAGAATTTGCAATTCCAAGAAAAAATGCCAAAACAACCATAATATGTAAAATAGAAATTTCAAAAATATGAGGAAGAATCATATTGATTGTCTGAATAATTGCCTGAGATGTAACCTTCGAACCAAATGGCATAAGAAAAATAACAATTGCTGAAATAAATAATCCAATATTTGCGCTTTTATGTCTATTAAATCCATGGAAAAAATTTGCAACAATATATGCCCCAACTGCCATACCAATCACAGCAGGCGTTACAAAAAGTAGTGGAAATTCGTTGACACTAATACCAAGTATTTGCTTTGCGAATCCTGGACCAAGAACAGCGATAAGAAGTAGTAACACTTGAGAAAGTACCAAAAGAGAAAATGCATGAGTAACATCTTTTACTTTTACAATCGCATGAAGAGCACGTTTAATCTCAATCCCAATATGCACGGGCGCCTCTTCGTGATTTTTTTGCTTGTCCTTTGCTTCTGTTGGTTTGAGAACAATAAGAAACGCGCAAATTGCTGCAATAATAAAAAGTCCTGAAAGCAAAAAAATTGCATTGGAGGTCCCTAAAATAAGTAAAAATGGTCCAGAAAGTGCAAAGGCAAAAAGTACCGATCCAAACCATGCCATGCTAAACAGTGCATTTGCAGAAATAAGGTGTTCTTTTGGAACAATAAGCGGAATAATTGGAGTTTCTGCAGGAATAAAAAACTGCGTAATAATCGCACTGAGAAAAGAAATGGTATATATGGCAAGAAGATTGCTATGCAAAAATGCCAAGAGAAATAAGAGAACTGCACGAAGAATATTCGTCACAACCAAGACATTCTTTTTGTTCCATCTATCTACAAAAGCTCCGGCAATAATACCAAAAATAGTTGCCGGAATAGTAAAAGAAAGTACAATTCCAGAAACAGCAGTATTCGAACTTGTCAAAGAGTATGCCACAAGAAGCAGAATAAAATTAAGCATATTCATTGCAACTTGAGAGAATACTTCAGAAAACCAGAGAAAGGTAAACGAGCGATATCGAAGCGCTTGGAAAAACTTTTCCATAGAGATTGCCTTATTATACCAAATAAATGCTTGTTTAATAGAAGAGGGTTAGTTGGTTACTTAGTTATTTCGTTCCTGGTTAATTGGTTAGTTACTATCTGCACTATTACCTATTGGCTATTAAGCTCTTTCAGTATATTGGCCTGTGCGAGTATCAACGCGAATTTTTTCTCCTTCACTAATAAAAAGTGGAACCTTTACTTTTATACCATTTTCGAGAACTGCATCTTTAAATACATTTGATGCTGAATTTCCTTTCACTCCAGGAGCTGTTTCTTTTACAACGAGTTCGACTTTTGGAGGCAGTTGCACACTTAATGCTTCGTCTTCCATAAATGCAATCATATAGGTATCCCCTTCTCGTAAAAATGCTTCTCCTTCAATAATGGTAAGTGGAATGGTTATTTGTTCGTAGGTGTCTGGGTGCATAAAAAATGCACTATCACCATCTTTGTACAAAAATTGCATTTCCTTCTTATTGACGGCAACATCATTTACTTTTGCTCCGTTAATAAAACTTTTTTCTGTTGTTGTACCGGTACGAAGATTTTTCACCTTAACTTTGATTGTCGCACTTCCCCGACCAAGCTTTATATGTTCGTAGGATAATACTTGCCACAGCTGGCCATCTTGATCGTAAATTGTGCCTGCTCGAAGTTCTGAAACAACTAACATATTGAGCATATTATAGCAGTCTTTCTGTTTTTTGAGAAGATGCCTACATAAAACGAGTTCGTAGTTACTAGTTTATGGTTCATAGTACAATAAACTATCAACCAGTAACCATCTACACAGACTTGAGGAACTCTAAAATTTTCTCTCCATCTCGATTGAGCCAATCGATATTTGCGTTAATTCTTTCAACTGCCTGATTTATTGTACGTGCAAGCTCTTTCACTTTATGGGCAGCAAAAAAATCTTCAACCTCTGTCAGCATTTCTTTTGATGCAATCTCTCCAACTCCTTCGATTAGCCGGGAAAATCCATGAAGTCCTTTGTACTCTTTTTCAAAAAGTAACCAGTGCGTTGTAATAAAATTCCATGCGAGTCTTTTTCCATGAGGATTGCCAAAAACAAGCATGATAAATCGTGATTTGTCTTGCCATCTCACTTCATCTAACAGGAAAAAGTTAAGTGTTTTTTCAAGCATACTAACATTTCTAAACTGTGTGAGTGCAACAATAAGACGAATTTTTTCTTGTTCTAATGTTTCTTTTTTGTAAAGCGTTACGAGTTGTTCGAATTCTTTTTCTCCTCCGTATTCTGCAACAAGCGAAAACACAACACTACGGATATTTGGATCTATTGTTTCTTTGCCTGAAACGTAGGAAGAAAAGATTTCTCTTGCTTTTTCTATTGTTTTTGTATCTCCAAAGCGTCCAAAAGCAGAAAGAACAGTTGCTCGAAGCAAAACAGCAGTATGTGACTCTCCTTTTTTAGCAGTCCAGCCAACATTAGCAGCTATTGAGGCAATAATACCCCTCGCAAACAGATGAAATTTTTCTAATGCTCCCGGAATTTCGTAGATAATATTCTCTATTGCTCCGAGATAGGCAATAATGGTACTCCAGACAATATAATCATCTTCATTTTTATAACTTTCCAAAAGTCGTAGCGTCTCATCTGTGGCAAGCATTCCTGCTTTACTTGCTGCAAATGCATCTCGAATAATACCCATCCTATCAATTGGAGAAAGCGCTTTTTCTAAAATTGGCTGATGTAATGCTTTATAGTTAACGGGTGAATAAATAGTCCTGACAAATGCTGCCTCTTCGCTGTTAAATTTAACCCAACTCTTTTCCTTCGCATGAGGAAGACGTGTCAGTTGCTCATGAATAAGAAGCGCTTCAGAATTTTTTGAACTCTGTGTCACACGAAGTGGAATATTCCAAACAGTATCATCTTTTATAGCAGAGACTGGTGTTGCAAAAAAATGCTTTTGAGAAATTATCAAATCCTTCCCTTCTTGTGAAACTGTTATGAGTGGATATCCAGGTTTTTGCGTCCAAAACTGCATAATTTCTTTTACATCTTTTTTTGAAACACTAGACAATGCTTCCCACAAATCTTCTGTTTGGGCATTTTGATAGGCATGTTTCTTAAGATAGAAACGAAGACCATCTCGAAAAACAGCTTCTCCCAAAAAACTTGCAAGCATATAAATTACACTTGCTCCTTTTGCATAACTTATTCCATCAAAAATTTCTTTAACATTTCTGTCATCGTCGATGGGAATTTCAATTGGATGAGTATTTTTTAGTCCATCAAGCCCAAGTGCCGAGTTGTGTTCGGTAACTGCAAATTGTTTCCACAATTCCCATTCAGGATATAGTGAGTTAATTGCGAGATATTCAATATAACATGCAAATCCTTCATTAAGCCACAAATGTGTCCACCATTCCATTGTTACCAAATTGCCAAACCACATATGAGCAAGTTCGTGTGCAATAACAAGCGCAGCCCATTGTTTATTCACAAGAGAAGACCTTTCTTCATCAATCAGAAGAATTGACTCACGAAATGTTACTGCTCCCCAATTTTCCATCGCACCTGCATCAAAATCAGGAATAGCAATTACATTAAGTAGTGGCAATGGATAAGAAATGGCAAAGTATTCATTAAAAAATGATAATACCTTTGTTGCGACAGTAAGACTAAATTTTGTGAGTTCACTTTTTCCAGGAGTGGTAAATGCTCGCACTAAAACTCCTTCTCTTGTTTTTTGCTCTTGTGATTCAAGTTTGCCAACAATAAAAGCAAGCAGATAGGTAGACATTTTCGGAGTTGGTGAAAAATGATACGAGGTAAGTCCATTTTTTTCTTCTGTTATTGTATCTTCTTTGGTATTTGAGATTGCAATGCAGTCTTTTGGGACAGTAAGTGTTACATCAAACACAGCTTTTGCCGATGGCTCGTCAATACACACAAATGCTTGCCTTGCGCCAATTTCCTCAAATTGTGTTACTGCCATGTATTTGCTTTCTCCATTTTCCTCGTAGCGACTTCTATACCACCCCTTTGCTTTTTCTCCAAGAATTCCGCTAAATTCTACGTGAAGCACCTTTTCTCCTGCCGAAAGTTTGTGATCAAAGGTAAACGTAACTGTTTTTGCATCTTCATCATACGTAACAACAGGCACATACGTTTTGCCATCGTCAATAAGCTCTGCACGTTTGACACTCAGTTCTGAAGCATGGAAAGTAAGAGATTGAGACGCTCGTGTCAAAGCAAAGGTAACGATTTCTTTCCCTGAAAAGACAAATTCTTCCAAATTTGGAGTTAGCAACAATGTGTAGTGATGTGGCTGGATAAGTGAAAATAATCTTTTTGGCATAGGCTGTTGATACAGGTATACCAGAAAGTATATAATAGAAAGGCTAAAATTCAAAGTGAAACTTTTGGGAAAATACGCCAGGATGGTGGAATGGTAGACACGAAGGTCTCAAAAACCTTTGAAGGTAATTCTTCATGTGGGTTCGACTCCCTCTCCTGGCACCCAACGACTCTTCAATCAAACTACACTGAGTTATGTGCTACGCTGTTACAGCTTCCTTTATTTACATGTGAGTGCTGAGGTATAGGTTTTATCGGTCGAGGTCGTGCCAACACCAATGCTACCGGTAATATTTGTTCCTGTTATTGTTGCACTGCTATTTGCATAGTTGGTACACCCATTTGACACAGACATAGTCTTATTTACTCCATTATCTGTATAATACAGGGTATATTGACAGTAATTACAGTTTGCTCCATTCCATCCGACATTCACTTTTGTTACTTTCCCGCTACTATCTACAGTTGGAGACGCATGGACTGACACTGGC
>PPGL01000028.1 GCA_003173915.1 Candidatus Levyibacteriota bacterium
TCATAATTCTTGATTCCTGCTTCATAATTTTTATCTTGTCCCAACTGTTGTTTGGAAATTCCCTGTTTCTGGCCTATTTCCTTGCCTCACTGTTGTACTGGTCAATGTGAATGACACACTAATTGTATTTTCAGGATTTGTCGTTGCCGAACTTTTCAGACGTACAAAAGATAAATTAGAAACTGTAGTTCCAACACTGTTGAGCTGATCAGAAGTATTTGGACTTGCAGTAAGATTATCAAGTTTTAAATTTCCTCCAGATAACCAATATTTATAAGTAGTCCCATCTGTTGTTGTAAACTGAAGCACCTTTATGGTTGGATTTTGAACTCCATATTGAGAAGTAGAAGGAGATGTAATAGTAGTAGCATCTGCGCGCCTTACATCATAGATTATTCTATTTAATATAAAACGTCCGTCCTGCGACACTGCAGACGTTGCTTGTGCTTCAAGACTTACATTAACAATCGTACTAAAAAGTTGAACCAGTACCATAAGGAGTATAGAAAAAATTCCCATGTATAAAAGGAGTTCGACAAGCGTGACACCACGCTGTCTTTCTTTTTTGTTGTCATCCTGAAGGCTAGTGAAGGATCTTCCAAGAGAAGATGCTTCGCCTTGCTCAGCATGACTGAGATTAAAACATCTTTTCGTAAATCTAGAACGAAAATTCTTAATTCTTAATTCTTGATTCATAATTCTCACTTTATGGTGAATAATTTACTTTTACTTGATAAAGTATTGGCGATGCAGTTGTACTTCCATTGGAATTTAAATATGCTTTATACTTAAAACACTCTCCTGGATTTTGATACCCGCCGCTTGTGAGAATTGGAATTGCCGAAGTTGTTGCATAAGTATCAGTAGTTAGAGATGTTCCACCAGGTCCAAGAAAAGTAAATGTGCTCGAACACGTTGGTGCAACACCAAATTGATATCGAATTGTTGTTGGAATCGGAGTATCTGCAATTGGGAAAAAACTATTAAATGTTGCATTAGCAGAAAGTGTTGGTACAGG
This sequence comes from Candidatus Levyibacteriota bacterium, assembly GCA_003173915.1. The sequence continues at coordinate 1,019 of PPGL01000028.1, forward strand.
AATTGGTTGAGAAATAAATGTTCCGGTACCACTTCCGGTTCCACCAGTACCTGTTCCTTCTCCACCTGGAATTATTTGTAACTCCTTATTTGCATCATCTGTCAGAATGTATGCATAATTATCTCCATCTGATTCAGAAACAGCAGACACAGCTTTGACATTTGCACCAATATTAAGCATACCGTTATTACCACTGACGCATCGAGAGAGTTTTGAGTTTATGAGATTGAATACTTGATATTGATTCCCACCCGAACCAACTACCACTACATGATTCTGAGAAACTGCAATAACTCCATTTGGACTCATTGTCCCTCCACTAGCAACAGATGAGGATATTGAGTCCAAAACTTTTATTGTTCCTCCTGTATATGTGAGACTACTCAAATCGAGATAAAAAATGTCTGCTTGAGAATCATATGCCGTCACAAGAAAGGCAAATTTACCACTGCTGTCAACAAAAATATCTGTTGCGCCTTGTGCTGTCGATTGTTTGGAAGCAATAGAACCCCCGGTGTAAGAGAAGTTGATCTTACTCATGCTCGATGGATTGCGTACATCAAAAGCCTCAAGTTGTGTAGATGTATTATTTTCAGCAACAAATGCTATACCATTAGCCACAACTATCCGCTTTCCTTCCGCTGTTAAATTAACGCTCCCATTCTGAGTTCGTGCCCCGGTTAATGGCGTCGTGTGATAATCGAAAGAATACATTTTATAATTACTACTACAGCTTGTCCCAGAAAGTCCGCATACTATGACAAAACCCTCCACCCCAGAATTTGTGTAACCAACATATACACCTCTTCCTGGCTCTCCCCCCGAATCCTGAAACGTTCCCGATCGTGTAAGGGTTGATGGATCAACAATATCAACGGTAAGGTTATTTTTATTTGATGTTTCGAAAACCGCACTTGAGGTCGCAAAAAGTCCATAACTTTTTTCACCATTAGGATTATAATTTCCTCCACTCGATGGAACAGGAGGATTGGTATTTGTAACATTCCATTTATCAAGTACATGTCCATTGGCACTATCTCCAAATGTCGTGTACGCATAGCTATTTACTCCTACTCCAGTTGACGCAAATGCACTAATTGCATATTCGTTGTGATTGGAAGAAGTTTGAAAAGTAACCGGTGTTCCTGGTGCACACCAATCATTCGAGCCTCCTCCACCAATTTGTACTTCCCCACCGTAGATATTTGTTACTGTTGTCCCGGACTTTGTCCCATTACCAAAATCTGTTGTTGATGTGTCTAAGAAAGACAGATTATCATGTCTTGTAACATACATTATTTGTGAGATTAAAGAACTAATTGGACTTACCCACGAAACAGTAATTGTAATTGTTTTTGTTGATGGGTCTGTTGTTCCACTGCCAAGTGTAATTAAATGAGTGGTATTATCACGAACTGCATTTGAAATAGTTATTGTCCTCGTAAGTCCTGTTGCTGGATGATCACAGGTTGTGGTTTTGGTTGGATCGGAAAGAGTAACAAGTTCCCAGGTTGTTCCACCCGGAATAGGTTGTGGACAAAATGTCCCATTTCCCAAAGCTGCAAATGATTCCCACCCATTATCCCTAATAATTCTTACTGCTTCTTCTGCCTCCCTTACGTAGGTAATTGCTTGAAGCCGCTCCTCTTGTTGTGCTCTTCCTCCACGACTTGTCGCAAAACTTGTCAGAAATGCTGGCATGAGAATTGCTGATATACCAATGGCAATAAGAAGCTCAATAAGCGATTGTCCTGACTGAAATTTTTTTATAAAGTCTTTACATTTCATACTTTTTATACTTCTACTTCCTGATTTAATTCGCCTGGACATTTGTCACTATTCCATATTGATTTATGGTAATCGTCCGACTTTCTGACCCTGCTGAATTTGTAACAACAATTGTATTTTTCCCTGCAACAAATCCATTGATTTCGCCAGAAAGCTGATTGAACACAATAGAGTTATTCATTGCAGCAGGCAGAGTATTGGAAAAACTCGTAGCATCAGGAGATACAGGAAAGTTTGTAGTGTCCGAAATATTATACGATGTCCCTTGAAAAAGAATATAGCTACTTCCAGTAAAATGAATACCATAACTGTTTCCTTTATTATTTTTATCCTCTGCGCCTGTCATTGCTCTTGTTTGCTGTACTTTAATATCTGAGAGCAGCTGGTCTACAGCAGCATTTACATTTGCATTGTGCTGCGTCTTGACAAGATTTATTGTTGCTAGTCCAAAAAGTGTTGCAATAATACCAATGACAACAAGTAATTCTATAATGGTAAAACCTACCTGTAAACGTATAGACGGAAGCATGATGCGTAAAAAAGAATCCTTAACGCTTAACACTTTACGCTTGAAAAAACCTTTCATATTAGCGTGCACCTACCTGGCTAATTAGTCCATAAATTGGAGCAATAATAGACATCATCATTCCCCCAACTAAAAATCCAACAACAACAAGCATTAGAGGCTCAAGCATTGTGGTGACAGTTTTGAGTGTACTTGAAACCTGGTAGTCCATATAATCTGCAATATCTTCCATTGATTTATCAAGCGTTCCTGTTTTCTCTCCTGCTTCGATAATTTTGATAATAATTCCAGGGAATATTTTTTTTCGCTGTTTAAATGCTTCTGATAATTTTTTCCCAGAAAGGATTGTTTCGTGAGCAAATGCAACTGACTGAGAAATATCACTTCGTAAAACAACCTCTTCTGCAAGCTCAAGAGCAGAAATGATTGTAATGCCCGAAGATAAAAGCAAATACATACTTCGAGAAAAACGTGTTAAGTCGATTTGTTTGATAAGTGTAGAAATAAGCGGTAAAGAATAAACAAAATGTAAAATTGCTACACGTTGAAACTTGTATAACACAATGGAACCCGTAATAATACCAGCAACACTGAGAATAACTGCAATCGGATTAGTTGTAAGGGCTTTCGATGAAATAATAAGAATTTGTGTAGGTAACGGAAGAGTAACATGAAGAGATGAAAAAACAGTTGCAATCTTTGGAATAACAACAATAAGAATCATAAGCATAACTCCCAAAAATACAAAAAAAATCACCACAGGGTAGGCAAGCGCTGATTTTATTTTGTCAATAAATTCCATATCTTTTTGAATTTGATTGCGCAAATCTTTTAGAACAACATCTAGCGTCCCTGCCTCTTCTGAGGCTTTTACAATATTTACAGTCACTTTATCAAATACCCGTGGGTAACGCGCAAAAGAAGAATAAAGCTGCTTACCTTGCATTAAATCCTCTCGAATCATTTCCAAAACTTTTTTTGTATTACCTTTTGCATCATCAAGCAAAGAATCTATTGTCTCAAGAATTGGAATACCAGCAGTAAGCATGGTCGATAATGTGCTGATAAGCCCTAATTTTTCGTTATTTGATAGAGAAATATTTGCATTTACAATCTGTCGTGCCATAAAATTATAATGATTCTACTTTTGTAACCCGAAGTACTTCTTCTATTGTCGTCCAGCCTTGCTGAATTTTTATCAAACCATCATCAAGCATTGTTGCCATACCATCTTCCACAGCCTTTTTTACAATAACATCGGAATCATTTTTTTCTGTAATGAGTTTTCTAATACTTTCTGTCATTTCTAGTACTTCAAAAATACCGATACGACCTGTGTATCCGGTAAAATGACAAACTTTACACCCTTTCCCCTGATAGACAACAATGTCTTTTTTCGCACCAAAATGACGTGCAATTGATTCTTCAGGAAGATTTTTTACAATGTCTATACGACGAACAGAAAGTTCTGTTTTACAGACATCACAAATTTTTCTTACCAGACGTTGAGCGATAATAACATTGACTGTTGAGGCAACAAGAAATGGCTCAACCTTCATATCAACAAGACGTGGAAGGGCTGTTGCAGCATCATTTGTATGAAGAGTTGACACAACCAAATGACCAGTAAGAGCAGCATTCACTGCAATACCAGCTGTTTCGGAGTCTCGAATTTCTCCAACAAAAACAATATTCGGATCTTGACGCAAAATTGAACGAAGTCCTGCTGCAAAGGTAAGTCCTGTTTTAGTATTTACTTGAATTTGATTTACTCCTTGCATACGATACTCAACTGGGTCTTCAATTGTTGTAATATTTTTCTCTCTTGTATTTAAAATCTTTAGAATTGCATAAATACTTGTTGTCTTTCCACTCCCTGTTGGCCCTGTCGACAAAATCATGCCATATGATTTATTCATCGCAGCATTTACTTTTTTGAGATCTGTTTCATTCATTCCTAAATCAAGAAGTGAAAATTGTCTGAAATGAGAAGAAAGTAACCGAAGAACAATTTTTTCTCCTTCGGTAATCGGAATAATCGAAACACGAAGGTCCAGATTGTCATCATCAACAACCATACGCATTTTTCCATCCTGAGCACTTAAATGCTCGTCTGTCCTAAGGCGAGACAAAACTTTAATTCTTGTAACTACTCTGTCATGAAGTTTTTTATCTAAAAAAAGCACGTCGTGAAGCAGTCCATCAATGCGAAATCTGACAAGTGAATCTTTTTCTTCTGGTTCTATATGAATATCAGAGGCTTTATCCCGGTACGCATAGGTAATAAGAAGATCAACAATTTTTGCAATTGGTGCCTCGTCTGCTAAATTAGTGGTACTGCTAATTTCCTCCTGCAACAGCTCATCGAAGGTTTGTTGTAAGTCTTTTCTATATAGCTGCATTTTGCTATCGATATCACGCTCTGTTGCATAATACGTAAAGACTTTTTGGCCTGTTTTTTTTGCAAGCATTTCTTGGATGAGTTTGTTGGAAATCTCTGCCATGGCAACTTTAATACCATCGTTATTTTTTTCAAAAGCAACAACTTTATACTTTCTTGCAACACGCTCAGGAACAAGACGAAATGCATCATCACTAACGGTAATTGTTTTAAGTGAGACAAAGGGAATACGAAGAGTGTCTGCAATAAGCCGACCAAGAGCTTCATCTGTAATAGCATCTTTTTCAATCACTGCTTCTTGAAGAGGAATACGCGCATTCGCAGCAAAGGCTACGAGATCTTGCATTGCTGACTCAGTAATTCCACCAGATTTTACAAGTAGTACTTTTATTTGATCGTCGGGCAGTAGCATAGCTATTATAATAGTAGCACAAACAAGAAGATGACAATACCCTGTTTGCTATAGCTAATCGGTGACTTGACTCAACCAGTCTATTAAATCTTCTCCAGTGCGACCCCCGGGACGAAGTCTGTATAAAAATAGCCTATTATCTTCTGAGGCAGATACCCCAGGAACCGTTGACACAGCTGTCCAAAATCCGCTTGTTTTGGCTAAATCTACTGCTTGCTGATCAAAAGCACCATATGGATAGGCAAAGGAGACAACCCTAATTTTAAATGTATGTTCGAGCATTTTTTTGCTTTGTAAAATTTCTGTTTGTGTCTCTACTTTCGCCATTCCTTTAAGCCAAACATGATGTACCGTATGGGCACCAATTTCAACTAATCCGTTCTTTACGATATCCTCTACTTGCGAGGTATACATGTAATTTGGCTTGTCTAAAAATCCTGGAACAATATACGCTGTTGCAGTAACATGATATTTTTTCAAAATTGGAAGTGCGTCTGTATAAAAATCTCGATATCCATCATCAAAAGTTAGGACAACTGGCTTTTTTGGCAAAAACATTTGTCCATTAATAATTTCTCCAACGTCCCGCGCATTAAGAAAAGTGTATCCAGCTTTTACAAGAGTATTGATCTGTGAATCAAGCGTATTTGGTGTTGTATCAAGTGACTGTCGAATTGTATCATTTTTATCCTGAACATATTCAACGTAATGATACATAAGAATAGGAATTCTATACGCTGTGGTTTGACTTTCTGTTCCCAAAACCTTTTTTATATCAGGAGGCAATGTATGCACCTCATTCGTGTCTGTTTCTGCCATAGGAGCAGCAAATTGTTGCGTGATAAAAGGGAAAAATAACAAGATTACAAATACACTGCAAACAACACTCAAAACACCTCCGATAGCAAATCGTCTATGAAGGGAAAAATGATGCACTTCCTTCTTTTTTCGTTTCATGATATTACCTGAGGCAGAACATACAACAAGCTTGGATCTCAATTATAGTAAATGGGCAACTTCGAAACAAGGCTCATCTTATATGTCACCTCATCTGCAAAAATAATTTCTGTTGCATAGGGTTTTACAAATTGGATAATTTTTTGTAATCCCGCTCCTCATTTTTTGTTGGAATAATAACAGTAATTTTCTGCTTTTTTTTGCTTCATTTGATTTACCGATTATAGAAAATCAATTTTAAGCGTATTGAATAGAAAAATTATCGAACAGCATATTGTGGAGGCAATTGAGGATAGTAACACTTTTTGAAATGTTAGTTAGAAATGACTCCTTGCAAATATAAGATAGCAAGAAAGAGAATATTATTCCTATTCTGATAAATGCCTGATATGATATATTTTAACAATAATTCTAGTATATTTTATTTTTAATTTTTATTCTTAGTCTTTATATGAATGATGTCTATAGCAAATAATGAAACAGCTTTTTTTAAAAAAATCTTCTATTCTGCTTTTTGCTATTTTGATTCTTATTTTATTTTCGAGATTTTTTCTTTACATGATTTATATCCATGACCCAACAATTCATATTCAACAAGATAATTATGCAAATTATGCTTTGGCAATAAAAAATAATACGCTTTCTTCAAATAAGTTCAATTATTATGATAAACGACTGATGCCAGGTTATGCTATTTTGATATACACGTTATCTTTTTTAATCCCAAACGCACTATATGCTGGAATTATAGTAAGCATCATTTCATCAATTTTTGTTGCATACTTTTTATGGAAATTAATACCATCTCCACTTCCAGCACTACTTTCTGTTTTTTTCCCTCCAATTTGGGTAAAGGCGGGAGCTAAAGTTGCAACTGAGCCAATTTTTGTTTTAGTATCATTATTAAGCATTTATGCAAATCAAAAGAAAAGATATTTTATTACAGGAATATTGCTTGGTATTTTGTTTTCTATCCGATTAATTGGAATTATTCTTTTATTTATTCTTTGTTTTATTATTTTAAAAAAGCGAAAAAAAATTCCAATCAAATTAATTCTTGGTTTTTTTATCCCTGTTATTATACTGTTCATTTTTAACTATATTTTCTTTGGAATTAATGGTATTTTTGAACAATTTGTACACAATAGTGGATACGGCGGAATTCGTCTTGGATTTATACAAATCATGAGAGATATTTATAGAACTCTCTCTTGGAAACAGTATCAAATATTTTTTTCTGGACTTTTTTATATTGTTGTTAATATTGCTGCACTGGTATTCTTATTTTTGAGAAGAAAACAATCTAATCTTATTTTCTTTTTCTTTTTATGGCAATTGTTTACGTTACTTTTTATCCTTTCTCTAAGTCCCTCTCAATTAATTGACGATTTTGGAAGATATACACTTGCATCGCTCCCAGCACTACTTTTAGGTATTTCTCTCCCATTTATCAACGTTTCTCAGGAAGATTCTTTGAAGACATATTCAATAAAAGAAGTTTAAGTCCAATTAAAACCATATTAAGAGCAAATTTCCATCTTACTCCTAAATTCTGTAATTTTGATTCTCCAAATTTTCTAGGTCTATAAACAATGTCTATAAATCGTATTTGTGCACCAACTTTCACGGAATAATATAACCAATCGATATCACCCCATAGATCAAACTTTCCTCCTTTATCTCTAAGTTTATTCATTTTATCCCAGAGAGATTTTGTTATTGCTTTTGTTCCACAAGAAATATCTAATATATTTACTCCGAGTATGAAGGAGTAATAATATCTAAAAAAATAATTTCCAATATAGTTTATCCAATAAAAAGAGTTTGGCTTTCTTATCCCTCTCAATCTGCTGCCGCTTGCTAAAATAGAGTCCCCATAGGTATGAAACAGGGAAAGTATTTTTTCTAAATTTTGCTGATCTATGGAAAGATCTGCATCTACAATAATAAGATATTTTCCTTTTGCACTGTTAAATCCTGTTGTAACAGCTCCTGCTTTTCCTTCTCCTATTTGTTTTATTGCCCTAAATACTACACCAAATTCATTTTTTTTGCCGTTAAATTTTTTTGCTACAAACCATGAAGAATCTGTTGATTTGCCTTCTACAAGTATTGCCTCCGTTGATGCACCATTAAGGTTTTTTAGTGTTTTAAAAATGTATGGAATATTCTCTTCCTCATTTCTAATAGGGATTATTGCAGAATTAACTATTTTCATACTATCTATGCAATGCCATATGTATACCCTCTTCTAGTGAAATTTTTGGTACGTAAAATTTTTTAAGTTTTCTCACATTTGCAACTCTATACGATACTCCTGTTGGTTTTTTTATTAAATGCTTAAATTTTGGATTATATCCTACCTGCTGTGCAATCATTTTTGCCAAATGATTAAGTGAGGTTGGAATTCCTGTCCCTAAATTTACAGTTTGAGAGATATTGTTTTCTACAGCATAAAGCGTCGCGTTGACAATATCAGAAATATGAATAAAATCCCGCACTTGTTCTCCATTTCCCCAAATAATAAAGGGGGTTTCTCGATTTTTTGCGCGCGCAATAAATGAAGGAAATGGATAATCCAAATCTTGATCTGCCCCATATCCAGAAAATGGACGAAATACAAAAATTTTACCTCCATATTTTTCCGCATACTGTTTTGCTAACAATTCTCCAGTTAATTTTGCCCATCCATACGTCATGTCTGGCATTCCGAATATATTCCCGTAGTTAAGTTTCACATCTGATTCATGTAAAAGTCTTGGTGGTTTTACCTGTAGAGCAGTTGGATAGACGGCACTTGAAGAAAAATAAACAATTTTTTTTGGTTTGGTTTTTAATGCCCAGAGAAAAAGTTCTGCATCTAAAGATAAATCTTGGGCAAGAGCTAAAGGATTATTATCTATTGTTTCTCTTCCTCCAACAAGAGCAGCACAATGAATAATAAGATCAAATTTGGTTGAGGATCTTTGGAAAAGCGTTCGACAATCTTCTCCATCTTTAATATCTACCCCAAATAATAAATTTTTCTTTGTATCAAGTGCTTTCCAAAAATTTCTACCAACAAATCCTTTATGTCCGGTAATAAGTATTTTCATGTATATTATGGCTGCTTCGATTATCGTATTTTCCGATAATTACTTCTCTTATGCAAGTGGATTATTTTATTGAGGAAGTTGAGGATAATGACACTTTTTGAACTTTTTCCCGCTGCCACACCAACATGGATCATTTCTTCCCAATTTCTTATTAGCGTTAAGCGGTAAGGGAAAAGCGGAAAGTTTTTCTTCTTCACGCTTTACGCTTCCCACTTGGCGCTTTTCTGAACTTACTTCACTTGTTGGAGTATTCTCATGTTGATGGACATGCTGATGTTCGGGAAGTGGACCTTGTTGTACTTGTACTTTATAAATTCTATGTACCATTTCATCATCGATTGCTCCAACAAGTTGTTCAAACATTCGATATGCTTCATTTTTATACTCTACAAGTGGATCTCGCTGTCCATATCCACGAAGTCCAATTCCCTGTCGCAAATTTTCTATTGCATCAAGATGATCCATCCAATACGTATCAATCACAGATAATTGAACAAATCGTTCAATTTGTCTCATGAGTTCTTTGCCAAGTTGTTCTTCTCTTTTACTGTAGACATCTTTTGCAACAGATGCCAGAAAATCTATTTTCTCAGGTGAGCTGTGATATTGTTCAAGTTGCATAGTCAACTGTTTTTTTGATTGTTCGTCAAATGGAATAATTGTAGAAAAATCTTCAACAATTTTTCCATTAACATCCATTCCATCTGCTGCACTGGTTTGCATCATAACAAGTGATGTTATTGAATTTTGGATTTTCTCGAGTGTTTCTTCATGCAAACTTTCTGCATTTTCATTTGAAGATTCAAGAATTTTTCGTCGTCTTGTATAAATAATTTCTCGTTGTTTGTTTAATACATCATCATATTCAACTAAATGTTTACGAATATCAAAGTTAAATCCTTCTACTTTTACTTGTGCTTGTTCAATTGCTCGACTCACAAGTGGATGAGTGAGTGGAACATCCTCTGGCATGTTAAATCGTGTCATCATATTTGCAATAGTTTCTCCTCCAAAAAGTCGCATAATTTCATCATCAAGTCCAACAAAAAATTCTGATGTTCCTTGATCTCCTTGACGACCTGCACGACCACGAAGCTGATTATCAATACGTCTTGATTCATGTCGCTCGGTACCAATAATATACAAACCTCCTGCATCCAAGACTTCCTGATGATGCTTTTCCCATTCTTTTAATTCTTTTGAACCTGCCTTTGGTGTTCCATCAGCATTTTTTGGCATTTCTCCACCAAGGATAATATCAACACCTCGACCTGCCATATTCGTTGCAACTGTTACTGCTGCTTTTTCTCCTGCTTTTGCAATAATTTGTGCTTCTCTTTCATGATTTTTTGCATTTAATACTTCATGCTTGATTCCTTTTCTTTTTAAGAGTTGGGAAATAATTTCATTTTTTTCAATTGATGTCGTACCGACCAAAACAGGTTGTCCTGTTTTGTTAATTTCTGCAATTTTTTCAACAACTGCAGAGAATTTTGCGCGCGCAGTCTTATACACTGCATCAGGTAAATCCTTTCGCGAAACAGTTTTATGCGTTGGGATAACAATAACATCGAGTTTGTAGATTTTATTGAATTCTTCTGATTCGGTGACAGCAGTTCCGGTCATACCAGCGAGCTTTTCATACATACGGAAGTAGTTTTGCAAAGAAACAGTTGCAAGTGTTTTTGATTCCCTCTGAATTGGAACATTTTCCTTTGCTTCTATTGCCTGATGAAGACCTTCTGAAAGACGACGACCAACCATAAGTCGCCCAGTAAATTCGTCGACCAAAACAACCTGATTATCTTTCACAATATAATCTTTTTCTTTATGAAAAAGTGTATTGGCTTTCAGAGCTGCTTCTAAATGATAGACAGTATCAAAATCTTTTTCGTAAATATTTGCAATGCCAAAAAGTTTTTCAACTTTTGCAATGCCATGATCTGTTAAGTGTGCTGTTTTGAGTTTTTCGTCTATTTTATAATCGGTTTCTGGAGTAAGTTTTTTAACAATATCTGCATATTCATAGTATTTTTTTGATGGTTCGTCATCTGGTGCAGAAATAATATGAGGAGTTCGAGCTTCATCGATAAGAACAGAGTCAACTTCATCAACAACAGCAAAGTAATGACCTCGTTGCACAAGTTGCCTGGCGTCTTGTGCCATATTATCACGAAGATAGTCAAATCCGAATTCAGAATTTATTCCATAGACAATATCTGCCTTATATGCTTCTTGCCTTGAAACAGGTTTTAAATGAAGAAGACGAAAATCCGTTGCAAATTCGTTGGAATAGGCTGCGTCGTAAATAAATGATTGATCGTTGATAAGCGCACTAACCGTCACTCCAAGTAAATCAAATACTGGTCCCATCCATCCTGCATCACGACGGGCAAGATAATCATTAACCGTAACTAAATGGACGGATTTTCCTGTCAGACTATGTAAATATAAAGCAGGAACAGCTGAAAGAGTTTTTCCTTCTCCTGTTTTTTGCTCAGCAATTTTTCCGTGTGCAAGTACTGTTGCCGCAATAAGCTGCACATCGTAGTGACGCTGTGCAATGGTCCGTCTTGCAGCTTCTCTGACCAGTGCAAATGCCTCGGGCAATATACTATCTAACGATTCTCCTTCTGCGATTCTTTTCTTAAATTCCTTTGTCTTTTTGGAAAAGTCTGCCTCCTTGAGCTTTTCCATTTTCTTCTCAAGGGCATTAATCTCAGAAATAATCGGAGCAATCTTTTCGACTTCTTTTTCGTTGGAATCAAATAATTTAGAGAGAAAACCAAACGCCATATATATTGTTCGTCCTTTTGTCATCCTGAACTTGTTTCAGGATCTTTTTGAACATTCAGAGGACTCCGCCGAAATGAATTCACAATGACAATCGAGGACACGAACTTTATCATATAATACCACACGAGTGCTAAAGCATCAAGAAAAGAGCTTCTATTCTGTTTTTTTTGTCCCACCGATTATTTGGGAAGCACCTAGCTTGTTTACTATAAAAAGTGGAGCATGCTGAAAAATTTGTTGTTTAACATACAGCGAATTTTCAGTTGGAGACAGTAAAACAGCTTTTGCACTTGCCATTTCCGCAGACTTTTGATCACCAGCTTTATACTCTGCAACTGCTAAATACATCCAGAGTGTTGCATCATATGGATAATCCTTAATTGCAGTAGTAAGTACGTGGACAGATGTTTGAGGACTATCGTAAAAAGCAGCAAACTCTCCTACTCCTTGATAAATTGCAAGAATATGTATATGACCAGGCAGAGGATTACTTCTTGAGACAAGTGATTGGTAATAATATTTCTTTGCAAGAGAGATATTTTTCTCTATTTCATAGAGTGCTCCGAGATTATAGGTATTATAATCAAGTGGCATGAGATCAATTGATTTTTTTGCATGAATAAATGCTTCGTCATACTTTTTCGCATCGATCAGCTCATCAGTCAGATTCGCTTCTAGCTCATAACTTTGTGTAATGTCTGCGTCATGACTATATAGTGTTACTCTGTCAACCCAATTGGTATTTCGAATCATTGTACGAATAGCAAGAAAACAAATAATAATACTCATTCCAATATAAAGTATCTTCTTATTTTTTAGACAGTACTGCATACCAACTCCAACTACTCCTAAAAATCCAGCAAAAGGAATATAAAACCATCTATCTGCAACTGTCATATCAAGGGGAATAAGTTGTAGATGTATTCCAATACCAATCAAAAACCAACATAAAAAAAACATATACATATATTGCAAATTTTTTGTTCGTATCCTTAGGGAAAATAAAACAAGAAAAGCAACAAACATCAAAAGAAAAAGAAGTAGAAAATAAAAATCATATATGGTTGGTGATGTAACAATCCATTGTTGATCTATTGCAAGTTTCCATGGGAAAAAAACATTACTAAGGTAATAGAAAAAAATAGCAGGGATAGAGAGCAATCTTTGAGGCAAATGGACTGCAGCAATTGGCGTAATCGGAGTTGACTGATGTGACAGCCCAACAAAATCTATTCTGAGAAAAATGTATGCGGCAATACTACTTATAATAGGTATGAGAACATTTCTTAGTTTGTCTTTTCTTAACAAGAAAACATAGAAAGCCGAAAGAATAAGAAAAACAATAGCTGATTCTTTAATAAGAAGTCCTGAAAGAAAAAGAAAAAAAATTGCAACGTATGTTTTTTTTGAAAGTTTGGAATGTATAACAAGATACAAAGCACTAATGCCACAAAAAAATGACCCTACATCGTCTGCCGCAGCAATATATACAACTGCTTCAACAAGTAGTGGATGTATTAAAAAAATAAGAGACGATAGAAAAGCAATTTGTTTTTGTAAAAATTTTTTTAAAATAAAAAACAAAAGTAGTGTATTTACAATATGTATGATGAGTTGAATCATGTGAAAGAAAAATGTTTGCTGGCCAAAAAGAAATATCATTATTGAATAGTAAAAGGCGGTAAGAGGACGATAATACCCATTAAGAACATAAATATTGTTGGTAAAAATATTTATAAAATGAATACTTTTAAAATCTGGATTGTCGAAAATATAAGCTGTATCATCCCATATTGGTTGACCAAATAAACTATTTCCAAAAACAAAAAAACCTATTCCAAGAAGTAAAAGTGGAAATTGATATTTTTTAAGAAATGTCCAAGGATTAACTTCCATAATTGTATGCTAACAAGGAAAAAATAAATCTTCAACAAACTATTTTTTTTATGAAAACCCCCCGGTGCAAATGCTTTCGGGGGGTTTACCAATCGATCAATTGGTATTGATCTTTTTACCAAAGATCAACAAAAGTTACTTTCGTTTCTTTGTTGTTTTTCTTTTTGCTGTTTTCTTTGCTACTTTTCTTTTCTTAACGGCCATTATAATCACCTCCTTTTTCGCCCCTCCGAAGCGTTTTGTGAAGGAGGGTTTATAATAATAAACATCTCCAATAAACTTCGGGCAGGATATGCTAATGTAATCGTGTGGTATTTTTTTTCTTTTGTCAATCTTTTTACCTTGCTTCAAAAATATTCGATTAGCTTGTGAAATAAACAAAATTCCATGAGGCTATTTATTGGTCTTTTTTACTAAAATTTTGATATTTTTCACAAAAAAAATTTTTACAACAAAAAATCTTGGAGTACAAATAGAAATATCACATCGCAAATTCCAAAAAGCAAATAAATTTCAAATTGTTTGGAACTCTAATATTTGTAATTTATTTGTGATTTGATCTTTGAATTTTGGTATTTATTAGGAGATGTTTTATCAAAAATTTTTACTGTTATTTCTTAGGAGAGATTTTTTCTTTTCCCAAATATTTTCTTAACACTTCTGGAATAACAACGCTTCCATCTTCTTGTTGATAATTTTCTAAAATTGCAATTAGTGTACGACCAATCGCAAATGCTGTTCCATTTAAAATATTCACAAACTTTTTTTCTTGTCCATCTGAATATCTAATATGAAGTCTTCTTGACTGAAAATCTCCAATTGTTGAAGCAGACGTTACTTCACGATATTTATTTTGTCCTGGCATCCATGCTTCTATGTCATACTTTCTGGCTGTTGGAAAGCCTAAATCACCAGTACACATTTTGACAACTTGGTAGGGAACATCCAGGAGCTGAAATAATTTTTCCTCGAGTCCTAACAAATATTCATGTGCCTCATCGTCTTTTCCATCTTCAACAAGTAAAACCATTTCAACTTTATCAAATTGATGTACGCGCAAAATTCCCTTTGTGTCTTTTCCATAACTTCCTGCTTCACGACGAAATGCTGTTGAAAATCCAGCATATTTAATTGGCAATTGACTCTTTTGCAAAATCTCATCCATATGCATTGGAACAAGAGAATGTTCTGCAGTTCCAACCAAAAATAAATCATCGTGTTGCATATGAAACATATCTTCCTCTCCTCCATTTTCTGTGTATCCAAGTCCTCGCATTGTTGATTCTTTAATCAGAACAGGTGGAACAACAGGAGTAAATCCTTCTTTCATTAATGTTTCTAGTGCCAATTGAACAAGTGCAAATTCCAAAAGCACCCCATCGTTTTTAAGATAGTTGAATCGTGGACCCGAAACTTTTGAAGCGGATTTTACGTCAATAATATCAAGTGCTTCTCCGAGTTCTAGATGATCTTTTGGAGTGAAATTGAACTTTGTTGGTTCTTTGTATTTTTTAATAACATCATTTTCAGATTCATCTTTTCCTACCTTTACATCAGGTTTTGGAAGATTTGGGATTTGTGCAAGTTTTGCGTGAAGTTCTTGTTCGATTTTTTCTAACTCCGAACTTTGCTTCTCAGAACTAACCTTCAACTCTTTGCCTTTTGCTATTTGCTCGTCAGTTGGTTTTCCTGTAATACTTTTTGCCAGTGCATTTCTTTCTTCTTGTAACTTTTGAACAGTCTTTTGAACTTCCGATCGTTTCTTATCCAGGTCTAAAATTGCATCAACATCAACTGTTACGCGTTTACTCTTTGCAGCATCAACGACCTTTTTTGGATCTTCTCTTAGTAATTTTATGTCTATCATAACATTGTCATTTCGAGCGCAACGAAGTGAAGTCGAGAAATCTCATTTATCGGACTCCAGAAACTAATTGGTATGAGATCCCTCCACTCGTTCTGAGAACTCGGTCGGGATGACAATTAGTATTATAAATCAAGCTTCTCTCGAATTATTGGCTTCAATCTATTTACTGCCTTCCATCGGTGATTATACTCTTTCTCTTCTTCAGCGGTCAATTCGCTTTCATGATAGTACTTTTTAATCGTAGGAAGATAAAAAAATGAACGGTATGGATATCCTTTGAGAAACTTTAGATTTGGCTCCCTTGCAATAATTCCATCAATTACTCCTTCCTCACTCCACATCTTTCCTGTTGGGAGTCCAAAAGTAACAATTGTTACAAAGCGAGCAGCACGGTTATTTTCCGGCAACTCTTTCGCAACTTTTTGCATGTGTTCTATTAAAACATCATCCGGTGCATCATATCCAAGCCACCGTCTACTTTTAATCCCTGGAGCCCCTCCAAGAGCGGCAATTTCCAAACCGCCGTCATCTGAAATGACTGGTAAACCAGAAAGTTTTACATATTCTTTTGCTTTAAGTTGTGAATTTTCTATGTATGAACCCCCTGTCTCTTCAACATCTAGATCAATTCCAACGTCTTTAAGAGAAAGTAACTGAACAGGCAAGTCTGCTAAAAATTGCCCAAGTTCTACAACCTTTCCTTTGTTTGTGGTGGCAATCAATAATTTTTGCATAATAAACAATGGATGCTGCGAACTTGGAATAGCGCGGGGAGGAATGTTTTTTTCGCAGGATGAAAGGCGAAGTCCGGTTCCAAGAAAAAAATATTCCGACCTCAGCGAATAAACCGAGTAGCAGTACCCCCTCAATCACTATCAGAATCCTAATTCTTCATGAATTCCTTGCATTGCAGTAAGCGTTATTTTTATAAACTCATCCAGTGGAATTCCTAATTTTGTTTCACAGAGTTTAATATTTTCCCTGTCCACACCGCGCGAAAACCCAGAGGTATTAAATTTCTTCGTCACAAAGGGAACATCAATTGATGCTAATTTTTTATCCGGATGGATAAGTGTCGAACTAACAATCAGTCCAGTTAGTTGATCAACAGTTGCAATTGCCCAATCCATATCTGTTTTTGGATCTGCTCCTGTTTTGGTGTAATTATGTGCTTTAATTGCATACTGCATTGGCTCTGGGACTAAATTTGGATCGCGGTCAAAAAGTAATCTCCCGTGTAAATCTAATTTTTCTTCTTTCTGTGCAACTTCATAATCAATGTCATGCAAAAGTCCAGTAATTCCCCATAATTCTTCTGTTGAACTATCATAATCGGAAACATGCAAATGTTTATACAAACCTCTCATTGCTGCTTCAGCAGCTAAAGAATGCTTTATTAAATTTGGCGACTGCATGTAACGCGTTAATAATGTATAAGCTTGCTCTCTTGTCATAAATTTATAGGCTTTGACTACTCCAAATGTTTCAATAGTTCCACCACAATACCTAACTATCATATCACATGCTTCTCGCAAACTTCTTTCAACCTCTTCTGGAGTAACATTATAGACTCCATCAACGTTAATATAAAGATTTTTTGTGGAAAGTTGAACTGCTGTTCGCTTCGCATCTCTATAATTAAAATCCATATTAAATCCGCCTTGTTCGTCAAAATATGCAATTTCTTTTTCTGTATATTTCGTAGGTTCATTATCTCCAAGTAACAAAATTTCATCGGATGATTTTGCAAAACGCAAAACTGTTGGAAAATTAATTGTATCTAAATCAAATGCACCCACAGAAACTCTATGTTTCATTACTACCAAATTATATGCATCTACACATGTATTAATAGTATAGAGCCCTTTTCCAAGTGCAAATCTTCTCAAAAGCGCTTCAGGACTTGGTCGTCGAGAATGCCAATCAATTCCCATTTCTTTATACAAATTTCGATAACTTACAACTTCTGGATATTTTCCAAGTTGTTCTGTTGTTAAACCTTCAAGCGATTTGAAAACTTTTTCTTTTTCTTTCTCCAACTCTTCATTTTTCTCTACAATAGTTACCCCTTTAATAACTGCTATTCCAACGGAAATACTTGAAAATGCTTTTGCTAGTTTTGGATCTATAGAGAAGATCTCTCTGCCGATTGTTTTGGTCAAATGCGAACTAGACTCGTTCAATTTTTCTTCATGATTCTTAATTCTTAATTCTTGATTCTGCGAAGCATGTGTTGCCTCTTCAAATCTTTTTTTTATAAACTGCCTCTCTTGTGATAAGATAAGCCATGCAGCTTTTGGTCCATGAGTTTTTCCAATAAGCGTTTGGTAAATTGCAGCAAATGCATCAGAAGATTTAATTTCTAAAGATTTACTTAATTCATACACTTCAAATTGCAATTTTTCAGCATCAAAGTTTTTGTCAAGAAGTTGCACGACTCCTTGTAAAAATTCCTTTTGTTTGTCAGTAAGATTTTTTGCATTCTCTGGTAATTCTTTTTGAATAAAAAATTTCTCTGATTCTGGAGCATAATGTTCTAACCAATATTTTGCATAAGGAACCCATTGTGTTAACCCTTCTTTTTCAATTGTTGCTTGCATATTTGGCATTTGTATCCATTGTGCCAAAACAGAAAACCGAACTTTTGGTGGAACTTGAACATCTCCAATTTGTGACAACTCAAACATCCTTGCCAAATCTATAAGATTATCCTCCGAACCCGTCATTCTGGCTTGTCCAGAATCTTTCCCTAATTCTTGATTCTTAATTCTTGATTCTAAATTAACGTATGCCTCTGCTGCTTTTTGATATTCATCAAAAAGGGAAGGAATCATTTGCGGATTTTGTAAATCAAAATTAATTTCACTATTTATGCGAGTCCTAACCATTAAGAATCTGAGCAACACTGGTGGTAAAATTGTCAGCATGTCTTTTGCTGAAGCACCAATGCCTTTTGATGAGGACATTTTTTGCTTGCCTAAAATAAACCATTCATATGCAAGAGGAAATGGAGTTGGATACTGTAACACTTCTTCACAAATATGTTTTGCAATATCATGCGATCCCCCAGCAGTCATATGATCTTTTCCTGCTCCTTCAACAGTAATTCCCAACACTTTCCAAACAGAAGGCCATTCTATTTTCCAAGGAAGTTTTCCTGGAATATAATCTTTTGTACTAAACGGAAACATTTTTCCGTTATATCCACATCCTTTTGTAAATTTTACTTTATCTACAACACACGTATATGTTACTTTTTCACCATCCCAATCTGTTACTGTTGTTGTCGAAACTTTTCTGCAATTTTCGCAGAATGGTTGAAATGGATACATCTTTCCTTCAATTGTTTTTTTATAGATTTTTTCATAAATAGATTTAATTTTGTCTGCATTATCAAGACATTCTTTAATAACATCATTCATTTTCCCACTCATATACAAATCCTTACTCGCCCAAATAATTTCTGGCTCGCATCCGATAGCATTAAAGACTTGCCTAAACTCTACAGCAAAATATTCTGCATAATTTGCATACTCTGGATCGGGTGATGGGACTTTAAAAAGAGGCATACCCATATATTGCTGATATTTTTCTTGATCTAAATACACTGGAAGCCCATCCATTGGATCATGGTCATCAAACACATATGTGTACTTCGAGTTGACACCTTGATCTTTGAGGCATTTGTAAATTAAATCGTGAATAACAACTCCACGAAGAGCTCCAACGTGGACTCTCCCCGATGGGGTTTTCATATCGTCAACCCATTCAAGTGTTTTTCCTCTTTTTTTAATTTCTTCAGCAATCTGATCGGCCCAAAACATGTTCATATTTTATCCTATTTAGATATATTAAACAATTATATTTCACCTGGCATTATTTCTACTTGCTTGTCGCGATGGGAGGACAAACCTTCTTCCGCCTTCAACTAATCGTTGACACTCACTAATAATAACTTGTCCTGACCGCTCACTGGAAGAATAATTAGCTGTTTTATTATCCAAGCTCGACTGTTGCATCATTTCAGAAGAGCCACATTCAGTATTTGGTCTATTCATTTTCCTCACCTCCTAATCCTTTTACAAACTTAATTGCAATTTTGCCTAAATCCTCTACAGCATATCCACCTTCTTGAATAATAAGCGTCTTCAGATGCAATTCTTGAATTGCTTTACCAATGTTGTAATAAAAAGGAATTGAAAGACCTAACCCTCCAATTGGATCGTGAAGATAGGTATCAAATCCTGCGGACAACACTAAAAAATTAGGAGCGAATTGTTGTATGTCGATAAGTGCTTTCTGCAGTTTTTTGAAATACAATTCTTCGGATATATCCAATGACAATGGGTAATTTTTTGTAAATCCTCTTCCCTCTCCAATTCCTGTTTCATTAGCAAATCCACTAATATATGGATATTTTTTACTGGGATCTGCATGAAGAGAAACATACAAAACATCTGACCGGTCATAAAAAATGTGTTGTGTTCCATTTCCGTGATGAAAATCAATATCTAAAATTGCTACTCTCCCTCTTTTAGATAAATATTCCGCAGCAACAGCAGCATTATTAAAATAGCAATATCCTCCCATACTGTGAGAATCTGCATGATGTCCTGGAGGTCGAAACAAACTATACACAAGTCTTTGACCATTAAGCAACTGATCTGCTCCCGTCAACGCAATATTTGCTGCTTCTTTTGCTGCAATATACGTACCTTTAGTAAGTGGCGCGTACGTATCAGTCATAAAATATGAAGGAAAAAAATTATCATCTTTGGATAGTGAAAAAGATTTATTTTTGAGAAACTCCACGTATTGTTTGGAATGAACTGTATACAGATATGAGACAGGAAATCGTCTTGGATGCATAACTTTTCCAAGATTTTCGGCAAGAAGGGCAGATTTAATGACTTCTATTCTTTCCGAAACTTCTGGATAAACAGAACGCACTCCATCATATAGTTCATATGCTGGTCTATGTTGTGTATGTATAGCTGAATAAATAATATTCATAGGCTTTTCCTTTCTCAAACCTATCTGCTAGCAAGATAGGTTTGTTTGTTATCTGCGTATATTCGCTAACATATTTGCTATGTCAGCACTACTATACGCTTCTTGTATAACTTCGCGAGGAAGATACATAAATGTAAAATCCCGCAATTTTCCTGGAATATTCAACCCGTCATTAACCCCAACATTTTGTACTAAAATTTGAGGCGCAAAGGCACGATTTGGGATACGAAATCCCGAACCATATCCTGCTCTATCCGAACGAGACTGAAAATTACATTCCGCATAAATAAGTGGTAACTCACCACGCTCTGCAAAACTTGCAAGAATCTGAGCATTGAGCATTGCAACTGTTGCTGTCATGAGTCCTCGCCCACCATGATCTTCCTCTGTTCGCCATTCTGTACTCTCAACAAGAGGTAAATTTCCCTGTTTTCCAGGAATTTCCAGTTGTTCTGCCATTGCAACACTAACAATTTTCCCTTGAGCATCAGCAATAGCACTAAACCACGCAGTTCTTTCTTGCAAAGGAAGCAATAAATTCGCTTGAATTTTTTGTTGCATATTTGAGACTTCCTCTTCACTCCATCCAAACGTTGGCCCCCATAATGCCAAAACCTCATCAATTTGTGCTGGAGTGAAAGAGTCTCGAAATGTATATCCAGAATCAATAGTCTCTTCAATTCGAGTACGTGGTAATCGAAATTCTTGTGAAGATCTTTCCGTTGCAGCAATCATTTGTTCTTGCGGAACAATACTACTTCTTGTTGCATCATTTCTTGATAGATATACAAACCACGAATTATCGTTAGTAAATTCTCCAACTGGTAATGCAACTTCCATATCGTGCCGCAAGGAAGAAGAAATCCTCTCCATTACCGATGGGTTTACAAGTCCACGAAACAATGATCGTCCAATTGTTCCACGATGTCGTTCGCCAATTTGTGTAAGTCTTCCATAATTGGTCTCAAATGCATCTGGATTATCTGAATATCTTGTTCCATTTACGTATACTCTCCCAAATTGCCTTCTTGAGGCACCAAGATTTCCAGTACTAGAATAAATTTCTAAATTTGCCATAATAATCACCTCCTTTCGACCACAAAAAAACCCTCTTTCGAGGGTCA
>PPGL01000097.1 GCA_003173915.1 Candidatus Levyibacteriota bacterium
GCTCAGAAGAGGTGAAACTTGTTCCAAGAAACTGGGACGTATTAGCAGCGTAACAGAGCTTGGGTGGAAAAGCAACTTTGCTTCACTGGTTTGCCGTTTCCTTGAAAAAACGGTTGGCGGAAGTAATTAACCACAATACTGATTGACCGAGCACGGACATCTTCCTAAAAGATGTTGCAAGGTAATTCATTAAGGCATTCCATCAACGACTACATTGTTAATTATTCGGCAGAAGCCAATCTGTCTCCTAAGACTGTGAAAAACAAGCAGGATATTCTGAAGCGGTTGCCAGACTTCCTTGGCGATCAACCGCTCAATCTACAAACATGTCGCGCCTTTATTGAACACATGTTTGCAACTTGGAAGACGCCTAACAGTAGGCTTGATTTAATACGTGTGTTACGAGCGTTTGTTAATTTCCTTCATAAGTACAAATATATTTCCGAAAACTTTGCTCAAGATTTGATAAAACCGAAAGTTCCAAAGAAAGAATTCGACTATGTAGATCCAGAAATCGTAGAGAAAATTATCATTGCTGGGACCGAATCAGGAAAAGAAGATAACAGTCGAAACAAGAATATCAAAATTGAAATGAGAGCAGCGCTTCGTTTTATCCTTAGAACAGGAATTCGAATAAACGAACTACTACTTTTAAGAAGAAGTGATCTTAACTTATATGACAATCCCCCAACCTTTTGGGTTAATAGTAAAGGTGGCGACCGTGAACTTTTACCTCTTCCCAAAGATATGCTTCGTGAGCTTGAAGAAAGAACGAAAAACGGTCGTGTTTTTGCAGTTACTGAAAAAACTTGTAACGATGTTCTACAACGTGGCGCAAAGGCACTAGGATTGTCTGTACATCTTACAAATCATTCACTGCGTCATATATTCGCTACTAATCTTGTAAAGCATGGAGTGTCAATTGCGTTAGTCTCACGTCTGTTGCGTCACAGTAGCGTTGAAATTACAGATAAAACATATACTCATCTGAATGTAAATGATCTGTCACTTGTGATAAATAGCACTCAAAGTATAGTAGTGAACGGGTTGACACATGAGCAAGTATTTTACAATATTGAAGAAGCTGTTAAAAATACAGGTGTCTTAAAAGATAAACGTTTTTCTGTTAGCTTTGAAAGAAATAACAATACAAAAGAACTGTATATAAAAATAGAGTATGAATAGTGCCTTAACTTACTCTTCTATTCCAGCTTTCCCAACGATTGTAAAGGCTACAGAGTTAGTGACAGGAATTGTTCCTTGGCCTGCAAGTGTTGCGTTAGATTGAGGAGTATGATAATAATATCCAACCGCATCTAAATATCCAGCAGGGTTTTTGTATGTAATTTTAGTTATATCAGATCCAAATATTTTTCCCATATTATCAATCTTTGTAGTCCATTCGACCGTAAATTCTAATACATATTCTCCTAGTTCACTAGAAAAATCGTAATTACCAAGAACAGATTGTGAATACCCTCTGAATTCTTGTCGATAAATTACACTCGTTTGCCAAATGTATGTGGAGTCAACTCGAGCAATAAAGTTCGGGGGACTAATGGTAAATGAAGGCTCCTCAAATGGTACCCATTTTCTAATTTGATGAGCTAAGTAATTACCAAAAGTCCAATTAGGATTAACGGGTTGAGGGTCACTGAAGAGGGATGGATAACTTTCGTAAATTCTACGAACAACTCCTTTGCTGTAGTATAATGATACAGGGTCATTAGGAACGTAAAATACCTTTTCTGCTTTTTTCTTAATTTCACTCACAAGCTCATCATTTAGTTCAAGTAAGTAGAGCTTTAGCTCAGTTTCAAAATCAATTGGAGACTGATAAACTTTAAAATCGGTGAAATTTTTGGTAAAAGTTTCTGTATAGTTTCTCAATAGTTGGTCATTGCAAATAAAAACAACTTTTCCATTTTTTATCATCTCTGGCAAGGATTGTAAAATGCTTGCAGCAACAATTTCGTCCTTGAATCCCTTGTCACCTTCTGGTTGAAAAGGTGGCATGTGATAAGCTGCCTTGTTTGCAATTTTTTTTAGCACTAATTGTTTATATGGTGTTCTTATTACTTCAAGGCCAATCCCTTTTAACTTTTCTGATGCTTTTTTAAAGATAAATTGATCTGATATCTTTAAGCTGCTAATTTTTTTCGATAATAGTTGTCTAAGTTCACGTGACGAGTTTTCATGTTTCAGATTTTCTTTTTTAACCAGAACGAGATAATTGTGTTTATACTCATCTTCAACAAGACTAAATATACGAAATAAAATCTTTACTCTCTCGTTAGATTTATATGCATCCGTTAATTCCTTTACCGCTGAAAAATGTTGCAATAATATATTCGTGTCGAATAATACAGTATATTGAGGAATGTTCAATTTTTTTGTTCCATTCATACGAAAACAATACATCGAATTTACTAGATAGTCAAACATTCACGTCGCATAATGGTAGCAATGCGACGCGAATTCGAGGCTAGAAGAAATTGTTATATTTTCTTTTGAGGCCAAGCAATAAACTATAAGTTATAATTTATACTCTCTTGGCAATTCGTTTACTTCATGATACTCTTCTTCTGCTGCTTTTGGCAGTTTTTTTATGAGTAAAAGTAAATTTATTAAAAGCAGAGTGAGTAAGTCAACAGCAGCAGAAATGAAATTATACGAATTAAGTCATTCTCTTGTAATTCATGAAGCACAAGCACAATGGAATGTAGCCAATATTTTTTTAGTTGCAAATGCTGTACTTGCAGGTTTTATAGGTACAAATCTAAATAACTATTCAGACAAATCAAATATTGTTTCGCCGATTCTCTCAATTCTTCCAATAGTTGGAATAATTATTTGCTTGCTGTGGCTTTTGTCTCTTATTCGAACCTCAAATTATTACCGTTTTAGAATGGCGCAAGCTTCTCAACGAGAACCGTCAGGATGGATGTTATTCTCAGGGGACGGAAAAGAGATATCAAGAGGGAAAACCATATCAATGCGTCGTACTCAACTTGATACTGGAGCAGATAGAAATATATTTTACAATGAGGATTTTAATCTCGGAAAGGTTGGCTGGGTTACTTTTCCTTGGACAATTAGTAATCTTAGCATTATTTTTTTACTTTGTATAACATTTGTTACATTTTACGGATATGTAATTTTTTTAGCTTCTAATGAGCATTCATCCCCTAATCTTGGCATACATTCTTCCTCTACATATCTTCCCTACCCAACTTCGTTATTTAAGCATAATTAATATCATGGAAGACTAATTGGAGGGGGTCAAGAATACTTGAAATTTTCCTGCTTAATCATACAAGCTTAACAATTGGTATCGCGTCACATGCAGTAGATCAAAAACTTCTCGAAGCTAAGTTTCTTAAATTGGTACCATGTTGAGGAATTCTAATAAGTAAAATATCACAATTTCTAATAGAGACCTTGTTATTGAAAATAATTTCTATTATGCTTCTTGCATGCCCTTTACAGAAATAATCGAAGATAGAAATTTACACAAAGTAGCCTGGAAATTATTGGACTTATTAAGGACTCCCAAAGGAGCAAAATATCGACTTGAAGAAAGTGGGAGGATGCTAACTGATCTAAACGAGAGGTCAGAAACTCTTTCCGTTGTTACAAATGCAGCGCACGAAATGTATACAGATTACGTTTCTTCCTCTTCAATTATATCGTTATATTACATGGCTTTTAAGCTTATCCAAGCACTGATAATTGCAACTTCCCCAACAATTTTCAGTCTAGGACAATTACAAAACTCTTCCAAGTATGGTCATGGTATTAAGATGCAATTGCAAGATAATAAACATTTCCCAAAAGGAATCGATTTTTGGTACACAAGAAACGGAATGTTTGCAGACTTTATGAGACTCAGAGGTTGGAATGACACTCTGATAAGAGAGGAAAGAAATAATGAGGTAGATAGATTATTGGAAGCACATAATGTAGCAAGACTAGAGGCAAGCAATATTTTTAACGTTGGAGATCTTTTAGTCCGTATTCCTGAATTGCGTATGTATCTTTTTGAACTTCAAGTGGGTAAACCTCATTACTTCCATACTGGACAGGGAGCAGGTATAAACGATCCTGGAGCAGAAATATATGAAGATGCAATGGAGTGGCAGCATTACAACTTACTTGCCATTAAAAGATTTATTCATCAGTTTAATCGGCCTACTGCGGGATACAATGAACATATAGGAAATATGCTTAAATTTTCTCCTGAATACGAAAAAGTATTCTATTATCAAAAACAAGTTGAAATTCCGCTCTACAATTACTGGATAGTAAAGTTAGGTGAAATTGATGATATTTTAGCTATTTATTTTACTCTCTTATATATTTTCAGCATATTAGCTCGTTATTTTCCACTGGAGTGGTCTCGCATGACGAGTGGGAAAAATAGCGTATTGCCTTTAATTGATGCATTCTCTGAATATGCTCTCAACGGAATAACAACATGGGTTTGTAATGGTATTTTTGGAAGAATGGCAGTTGCATAAACTCTATGACTTTACTTTTCCTGTACACGCGTCTAGCTTATACCAGTTAAAAGTTGCTAGATGATAGGGATGATTCTCAGCAACTTGCACTATTAAATTATTCCCTTGGTGTACTATTCTCATAACGGTAGGTTGACTTGCTTGCTTCATTTTTAAAAGAAAATCTTTTACTTCAGGTAACGCACTAACAATATTTAGAGCTTGTTTGTCTGAAATCCTAAGGCAGTCGTTTTGCACCGTTGGCTGTTTGTACTCTTTATGCAATAAAAGAAATGCGCAGGAGAAAATAATTGCTAATACTATCAGTACTTCAATAATTCTCATGATTAGTTACTACTTTTTAACAGGAAAAAGGAACTTATATATCCATACACTTCCGAAGAACAAAACTGGTAACAAGATACCGATTCTTACTGATCGCCATCCTGTATCAAGTTCGGGAATAGCCCGTTTGTATCCAGCTGCCATACATTGAATCCATGGATCTGAATTTGTTGCAAGTTCTTTACATGAAGTTTGATCCATATATGAGAAGAAAAAATACATAATTGCATTTAAAATTGCAAGAATTGAAATTACAATCACAGACCATTTGATTAATTTATACAATCTTTTAGAGCTAAACTGGCGTTTTTCGTGCATATGAATATTAATTTCAGTGTAACAAGCTTATCTTAATTCTTCAAGTACAAACTTGAGGCTAAATATCAAATCAATCGTATGGTTTTTCATTACCTTATTCATTACCCTCGAATATGAGATGGGATATAAAATTAATCAACAATTAGGAGAAAAGATAGAAAGACTGCGCAAAGCGCGCAACATGACACAGGAAGAACTTGCGGGAAAAATTGGTGTTCAAACTGCAACAGTAAGTAATATTGAGCGAGGAGTTACAGATACATCTGTTTACACAGTGTTCAAAATTGCGCAAGCATTTAAATTGCACATTAGAGAACTCTTTGAATTTCGCTAAGATGGTCTTCAATAACCTTCTTGAATCACGATAATCTCGATTACAATTACCAGAGACTAGCTTTGCTTCTCATATATATAAAAAACATAAAGAAAAGTTAAGTAAAGAAGTATAAATTTATATACAGACGCATATATTGTTTCCTAATCATAGTTTCATAGTACCATAGTATCATTTAGGCTGTAATAACAATCTAATCCATTGACAAGAATAGTTAAGTGTGATACAAATTTTGAGGATACCCAAGTAACTTCAATCCCATAAGTGAGCAGATGGGGACCTGCTTACTTGTGGGTTTTCCATTTAAAAACCGTTCCCTCCTCAATGCGATACTATTCGGGAAGAAACGGTTACATATATTGTAACATGTGGTAGTAGAGCCAGGCGGATAAGGTTACAACAAACTCCGAGAATGAAACCTGGGCACTATCCAGATAGGTGCTACTCATAAAGAGTAAGCAGACCGTCCAGAGTCCCTTGTTGAGTATAAGCGAAAGCTGAATGTAGAATACAAGGCGGTAAGACATAAATAAGCTAACGGTAGCTGTAAAGGCTGACCTGGAAGCAATGACCGTTAGAGATTTTCAGTGATCCACATGTTTCGTTTGTTGCGTTTTCAATGACGTAAGGGACTTTTTTCCTCTAGAAGGAAAAAGCTCCAACCTCCAACTGCTAACGTCCACATCTTTACATTTCCATTGTAAGATGTTCTTTTGAAGCTAGTACATTTGCGTACGATAACAACCGTCGACTTTCAAGAGAAGATTATTGGAAGACTTCAAATCCATTCACCATAGCATTATCAGTTACCGAGGTAAAGGATATGCTTATTATTCCATTACTGTCTGAGGTTGCAGTAAAGGGTTCAACAATAGCTTTGTTTGCTCCACCTGCTGTAGCAAAAATATCAAAGTTATCTAACACATCAGTTCCATTGATAGCTACATTAAATACTCTACTTCCTTCCCCACCATTGCCATTTGCTAAGTCTGTTCCCCAGTAGAGTTCGTTAAAATGCAAATTGACGTGATAGCTAGTATTTGGAATCAGGTGAAAGATATGATAGGTAAAGTTGGTTCCGTAGCGAACTGATTGGTACGCAGCTTCTGGTGCAGGATTGGTAACAGCTGATGTATCAACAGATGCTGTTGACGAATAGATCTGTCCGCCACTGAAGCCTGTGTCTGTTATATAGTTTCCTGCAGCATTTCCTCCTGCATTGATAGAGACACTTGTCAGTGGTGTTGGAGGAGGTGGAACAGGAAGTGTTCCTGAATAAAGTTCAATCCCATTCACCAGTGCATTATCTGTAACACTTGAGAAATCAATCGTTACTGTGCCATTACTGTCAGGAGTTACTGGGAATTGTTCAGTAATAGCAGTATTTGCTCCACCTGCTGTTGAATAAATATCAAAGCTTGACAGTTCTTGTGTTCCGTTTACCGAAACATTAAAGACACGACTTCCTACTCCACCGAAGAATGCAGAGTGCCAGGTTCCCCAATATAGTTCGTTGAAATGAAGTCGAAGAGTGTATTGTCCACCAGGCGTAAGATTGTTCAGAGTATACGTGAAGTTACCATACCGAGATGATTGATAGACAGCTTGGGGTGCAGGATTGACTACTTGGGTAGTATTTACTCCATCGCTCACTGAGTATGTAGATCCTCCTGTTACATTGGTATCGGCTACATAATTTCCTTCTGTATCTCCTCCTGCATTAATTCCTAGTACCAGTTGTGATGCAGAGGTAACACCAATCGTTGCAGTTACTGTCCTAGTTGCACCTTGGTTATCGGTAACGGAAACCGTAAGGGTATATGTTCCAGTAGCGTTGTACTGGTGACTCAAATCAAATGTATTGTCTGCATTCAGTGTTAGAGGTTGTTGTCCACTTCCATCTCCATAATCAACGGTTGCTGTCCATGAAGAAGAATCAGGGTCAGTAAATGATCCTGTTGCCGTGTAGGTTGTTCCAGCAACAATTTGTGCATCAGAAAGTGGAGCAACAATTGGTGCTTGATTGGTATGGACTGTAAATGTTTTGGTATTTGGTGCCTCATATACTCCCGCATTATCAATTGACCAATAGGTAATTGTATGGTTGCCGTCGGTTGAAATACTGAATGGTGCTGTGTACGTTTGTTGGGAACCTCCGTCAATTGTGTAATAGGTATTAGCAATACTAAAGCCTGTGTATGCAGACGCAGAAAGCGTTACCGTTGTTGGATTGTTATAGCTTCCATCAGGATTTTGAGATGGAGAAAGTATTGCATTTGTGACAGGTTGCGGATGGGAGAATTGGAGCGCAATAAGTTCTGTTTGATCTGCTGTAACAACAATATTACTTAATGTGTATGAAGAGTATGTATTTCCTGTTGCTGGTGTTGCAGTAAATGTATAACTTCCTCCTCCGATATCTGGTAATAACCATAGTATTGTATCTCCATTTTGATCAGTCTGTGGTGGTGTGGTTCCTCCAATTCCATATCCAGCTGATCCAAACGCATTTGTAATTCCTGATCCAATATTTAAGTTAGTTAAGGTATTGGTGACGCTTCCAACAGAAACACTTTGCAGTGATTTGCCCAAAGGATCTTGCACATGAATACTTACCTTCTTTGCAGGAATTGTTATATTCAAAGTTGTATTTTGTGAAAGTGAATAACTGCCTGCTCGTACCTCATAAACTTGTGGTAAATTAACGGCAGACGAGTTTCCGCCATTTGGACTATCCACAACAAAATCATATGTTCCAGGTATCCACTGTAATGAATAGTTGCCAGAAGAATTGGTTGTCGTTGTTACATAGTAGTTACTTGAATCATTAACAGGTCGAAGACCAACAATTTGTCCTCCCACAGGATTTCCGAGTGGATCATAAACAGTTCCTGTGATGGTAACATTTTGTGCTGGTAAAGTAATAGTTTTTTGCATGTTAGAAGTAAGAGAAACGGTAATGCTTGTACTGAGATATATACTTCCTGTTGGTGGAGTTGCAGTTATCGTATATGAATTAAATGTATTGCTCGGTAATAACCACAACTTTATATTTCCATTTTGATCTGTAGAAGGCTGAGTTGTCCCACCTATTCCATATCCATCACTGCCTGTTGCTCCTGTAATCCCTGATGCTATAGTTAAATTACTTAACGTATTTGTTACCGCTCGAATATTGACTCCTGATACGGGATTTCCGTTTGCGTCTTTTACTGTTAATACTAAAGAATTTGTTGGAATTGTAAAATTAATTGTTGTGTTTTGGGTAAGTGAATAGTTAGCTTTTTTAACTTCGTAGACCTGTGGTAGATTTACTGATGAGGAATTTCCACCTGTAGGATTATCAACAACTAAGTCATATGTTCCAGGAGTTTGCTGGAATGAATAGTTCCCATTTGCGTCAGTAGTGGTATTTACAATAAAGCTACTCGAGTTTCCTGCTGGTCTTAAACCTACAATTTGTCCAGCAACAGGATTTCCTAGAGGATCAAGAACTTGACCTGAGACTGTAACAGGAGCAAGGAATGTAAAGGTTTGCTGAGTATCTCCCGTAATAAATACATTTGATACTCGTAGTGTGCCATAAGAACTTCCACTTGGAGGATTAATTGTAAACGAATAACTCGTTCGACTAGTTGGAATTAACCATAATGTAACATTTCCGTTTTGGTCTGTTACTGCTTGAGTGCCTCCTTGAGTACCATACCCAGCACCGCCTGTTGCGCCTGTAATTCCCGATCCTAGCGAAAGGCTACTAAGTGAACCTGATAGTACGCTTATACTTGCTCCAGGAACAGTTGCTCCTGTAGGATCTTTAACAGTAACTTGTACTTGACTGACAGGAATAGTGAAATTGAGTACTTCACTTTGAGAAAGACTGAATCCAGCTTTTTTAACTTCATATATTTCTGGCATATTGACGCTTGAGGAATTGCCGCCAGTCGGATTGTCTACAACTAAATCATATGTTCCTGAGGCACTTTGTAATGTGTAGTAACCTGTAGAATCTGTTGTGGTTTTTACGACGAAGCTACTCGAGTTGCCCGCTGGTCTTAAACCCACAATTTGTCCAGTAACAGGACTTCCTAGAGAATTATAAACATAACCCGTGATTGTTGTAGTTCCAGCAGGAACAAGAACGAAATTAAGAACATTATCAGTCGTAATGTTATAGCTTGGAGCAGAAACTGGAGAATAATTTGAGCCAAAGGGTGGAGTTAATGAAATATTATATGTGCCTGAATTAATGTTACTAATACTATAATTACCATTTGCGTCTGTTGTAGTATTTCCTATCTCATTATTTGATGTATCCTTTACATCAACTGTTGCACCTGATATTACTGCACTTGTTGAATCCTGTACATTCCCAGAAAGAGTAAAAGCAGCAGCAGAAACTGGTTTAATGACAAAAAAACTTAAAATGAAGAAAAGCAGTATTCCAAAAAATAACTTAATTTTTGAAATCATTTCTCGTACATGAATTATTCATGTACACCCTTTTTATAGAGTTTATTAATCACTTTGTCAATAGTGAACTGTTGCTTTCATTAATCACAATTGGAGTGTGGTTACCATACTCGTTTACCAGTCTTAATGGTAAATGATTTTCTATTTCATACTTTGCAAGTTCGTAATTTGTATTTGGGTTAAATATAAACGCTTTGGAAACAGCATTGTCTGCTTGAACGTAATTTTTTAATCGATATTCTGCAACTGCCAAATAAAACCACAAATCAGGAGACTGGGGATACTCGCTCAAACCGTTATTAATAAACGTAATAGCCTCATGTGGATCGTCCCGTTCTGCTAAGAAGATGCCCATACTCGTATACGTACTTAAATAATGTTTTTTTCCAAGAAGGGTATTTGCGGGATAGAAAAGTGAATTGACATAATATTTTTTAGCTAAAGGAAAATTTCCTATATGTTGATAAATGAGCGCTAGATTACCGACATTTACTTCGTAGGCATTTAGCTGAATAGATTTTTTTGCATGAAGTATTGCATCATGGTATCTACCCTCTCCATCTAAAATAGTTGCGTAATTCCCTTCCAAATCAAAGCTATCTGTTATTTTTATGTCGTGGGCATACAAAGTTTCCTCATCAACCCAATTTGTATTTCGAACAATAGAACGAATGCTAAGAAGACAGATTACAATAACAAAAAATCCAATAATAATTTTCTTTCTTTTTTGGAAAAAATACTTTTCAAAAAGTACATATGTACTTCCAAGTATTCCCAACAATCCTACTGCAGGAGCATAAAACCACCGATCTGCGACTGTCATATCGAGTGGAAAAATTTGCAAGTATAATCCTATTCCAATGAGTAACCAAAATGAAAAAAATAGATAAGTTTTTTCATTTGTTTTGTTTTTTTTGATGAGAAAATATTCGAGTAAAAGAAGACCTAGCATTAAAAGATCTGCTAATAAGGGCAAGTAAAACGCTGAATAAGTCAAAGAGCGAACAGTCCATTGTTGATCAATAGCAAGTGATGTCGGGAAAATATATGTTTTAATATAAGAAAAAAATATTAACGGTATTGAATAAAATCTTTCTATCAGAGGTAACGATGCAATAGGAATTGTATTAATTGGAGAAAATTTAATTCCAACAAATAAAAATCTCATCAAAAAATACAAAATAAGGGTAATCACTGTTATTAGTAACATTTTCTTTAATTTTTTTCTTTCAAAAAGTAATGCATACCAAATACCAAAAAGCATAAACATAATTCCTGATTCTTTTGTTAGAAGTGTAAAAAAGAAAAGTAACCCAAGACTCACTGATACCCTTAAAGTAAGATCCTTGTAAATTAGTACTAGAAGCGCAGAAATACCAAAAAGAAAAAATAAAGGATTATCAGCAGACGCAATATACGAAACCGACTCTACTGCAATAGGGTGAACAAGAAATATAAGAGATAGACACCATGCTAACTTTTTATTAAAGAACATAGAAAATAGTTTCCATAACAATAGTGTGTTAATGATGTGGATCACCAACTGAAAAAAGTGATATGGAAATGCTTGTTGCTGGAAAAATGAATAAAGTATTGCAAAATATGTTGCTGGAAAAGGACGAAAATAACCAAACCCATTGAACATATTTTTGCCAAATAGTACTAGCAGATTTAGTGAATGAACTTCTGGGTTAAGTAAAATATATCCTTTATCATCCCAAACAAACCCATTAAATAACATGTTAAAAAAGGAAATTAAACCAAGGCAAATAATAGTAAGGAGATATTTGTGTTTTTTAATGAGATCCCAGGGTTCTGTTTCCATATGCTAAGAGTAACAAAGGAATGAATGTGACACAACTACCTTCTACGACGAAGCGAAAATTAATAGTACATTCGGTACTTTATCCGATTTTATTGTGGTCTATTTTTTGGTTTTGGTCCTGGTTTTAAGCGTGAAATTTCTACTCCTCTTTTTCTGTCCCTCGAACGTCTTGCACTTAGAGCCCCAGCTGTAACTTGTTCATCAGGCAATCTTGGTCGTCCTCGTTTTTTGTGTGGAATGTTTTCTTCTCTATCTTTTGCCTGATCCTTAGGCTTAGGAATTCGCCCTTTATATTGGAATGGTACGTATTCTCCTTTTGCTCTTGCTCTAGATCGTCTTTTACTTAGCGTACTAGGTGATGCTTGATCATCAGGTAAAGGTAGTTTTCCTCGACGCTCATATGGAATTATTTCTCCTCTTGCCCTTGCTTTAGATCGTCTGACAAGTATAGTACCATGTGTAACCTGATCATCAGGTAATGGTTTTCGTGGTATTCGTGGTTTTCGTTCTTTATGTGGTAGTCCTTCTCTTCTTCTCTTTTCATCCGATTGCCTACGCTTTAATGTTGCTGGCTGCACTTGATCGTCAGGTAATCTTGGTCTGCCTGGAGATCTTTTTTCAGGAGGATTTTCTCCTAATTGCTCGCTACTCATACAGGGGATTATATCGAAAGATCTATATACATTCAAATTTACTTATTTTTATGTTAGATCGTCTTGTTTTCTCCTTATTTACATCCCTATTTGTTGATGATATTCTGAAGCTAGGATAGTTCGTGTACGGTAACAACCGTCGACTTTCAAGGAGAAGGCAGTGGGTTCAATTCCCATCGCCCGCTCAGAAGAAACTGAATGTTTCGTACACAAATAGTGTACATAGATTAAGATTAACACTTACCTACTCTTTTGAGTAGTGCTGCGAGAAAATCTTGCACGTAAGGAATTAGAAGTAATTTCCTTATGTTGCAAGGTCAAAAGTTACAACAAGCCTACGACGATTACATTATCAACTACTCTATTGAAAAGGGGTTAGAGCAGAAGTCTATTGAGAATAAAAAAAATATCCTTAGACAACTGATTCCTTTTTTGAATGGCCGACCAATTACTCTGGAAACTTGTCGAGAATATGCTCTTTGGATGTAAATGATTTGTCTTTGATTTTAAACAGCAGTCAAAATGTTGTGGTAAACGGTTTAACCCCTGAGCAAGTGTTTGCAAATATTGAGCAAGCAGTTAAAGGTACGGGAATTGAAAAAGATTCTCGATTTGGAGTAAATATCGTTAGAAACAAAAAAGAAATGATTATTAAAATTAATTGTTAGTTTCCTAAGAATGCTGAAATTCTAGTTCTTATTTTTATTACAAAGCTAATCTAAATAAAAAACCTAACGGTCAATGGTATTTCTTCTGGGGGACGAGAAGTTAAGGAAACTGAAGGCTTATTTAGATTCTTTTCCCGAATGTAACTTTATTTCTAGCCTTCTTGCCTGTAAGTCAAGACCATCTTGCAATGTGTGGGGACTTATTTTATCTCCGTCACGTTTGAACGAACCATATTTTGCTAAACGGCTTGTTCCTTCTTGAACTGTAACTTTTCCATCGGGATAACGTTTCCATCTTCGTTCTAGTCTACGCCTATCAGAACCATCTTTTCGACGTGTGTTACCGTTATATCTTGGCATGTGAGATAGTTTATCATAAAACTTAGCGAAGTCAAGATATCAATACGAAAGCTACTGAGGTTAGCGAAAATTCAAAACTGTCATATTTGAATTGAGAAAATAAATCAATTTTTAAACCTGAGTATTATTTTGAGGGTGTAAATCCACGAACAAGTGCCTTAATTCGTGCAGCATTGATCTGGGCTCGATCGGTAATTTCGCGAGTCACACCGAGTTTAGCTTGAGATACAATGAAATCTGAAGCAGTAACTTCTTGTGCTCTTGCTAAAGCAAGTGAGAGAGAATTTACCCCTAATGGCACTGATCTTATAAGTTCTTTACACACTGTCATATCGGGAAAAGCAACTAATGCAACTTGGATTTTCTCATTATCAACAGCAAATGCATTTGCTCGAAGTCCCGACATAATTTGCAGGGTATTAGTAAATCTTGACGGAAATTCAAGTGTATCAGCAAAATCTCTCCAATATGTTCTTCGTCGTAAGCCATCATTCTCAGATTCCCTCATTGCAGCAGCAATGCCTCCTGATCTAAGTAACGCCGCAAATGCATCAGTAATACGTGTTTCAATATTATGACTTGGAGTGTATGATTCAGTACCAGTTACTCCAGAAAATGCTCCCAATAAATAGAGATAATCAGAAGAATCTCTTTCTGCCATGAAAGAATATTAGCAAAAACTGAAGCATTAGTCAAACTATGAGATTATTTTCTCCCTTCTTTTGGAGGTTGAGTTTATAATCTTTTTATTACAACGACATTTCTGTGGAATGCTAATTCAGGTCTATCAGGTAGTTCTCCACTTGGTGGCATAGGAGACTTCATGGGCCGTGCATCAGGATTATATTCATTGAGCACAATCTTACAAGGTAATTTATTAAGCAGGGCGACTGCCTGGTCATGTTCTTGTTGGGTATGAGATGTAACAATCATTAAGGCATCTTTGTCTGCTAGTTGATTAATTCCTGCATATTAAAGACTATAATGAGTTTACGTCGCACAATCAATCTTCTTAGATCTCCTGAGCAGTGTATCCTGTTTTCTTTATTTGTTCAATGATTTGGATTACTTCTACTTCTTTATCATCAAACTCAACTTCTGTCTCTGCTTTTGCGTAGTTGGTGCTCGAAGATTTTACACCTTTTACAAAATCTTCTAAATCACCATCAATAGTCATAGCGCAACTTGTACAGTGCATTCCGACAATTTTTAATTTCTTCTTTGTCATATGTCGTTTATCACCCCCCGAAACATACCCATACTACACATAAAAGCTATTTGTTGTGGTCTCTCTGGTGCAGTAAAAGTAATATCTACTGATGTGCCGAGAGGTACTACTTTTTGGATACCAAGACTTGGAATTGTAAAAGCTTGAATACAACTTTGTCCACCTATATTTTTTAAGTGGAGTGTGACATTTGTACCTGCTTTTACTGTAATTGTGTTAGGAACATAGGCTACTTGGTCAATTGTGATAGTTGCTTCATTTACTGGTTTTCCTGCTTGCACGTTTGTTTCAGTTGTTTTGCACCAGCTCACTGTGCACCAAAAACTTCGGAACATATTACCAAGAGTTAGATTACTTCCTGTTTGTGCGATTG
>PPGL01000095.1 GCA_003173915.1 Candidatus Levyibacteriota bacterium
GAAGGTTTTTTTCTTTTAAAACTTGCTTTGCTTGCCTAACATGTGTAAGAATCCACCATATCTTTGATGCAGAAAAGTAGGGGAGAATAGTAAGCCCTGTTGTTTGACGGATAAATCTATCATGTTTTTTTCTTAAAGTGGAACAAAATCTTTGCGTCCTTTCATCTTCCCATACAATTGCGTTATACACTGGTTTTCCTGTCTCTCTATCCCACAGAATTGTTGTTTCTCTTTGATTTGTAATTCCCATTGATATAATATTTTGAGTGTTAACTTTTGTTTTTTTAACAACATCTTGCAAAACAAAAATACTTGCTTTTATCAATTCTTGAGGATCTTGTTCAACAAAATTTTTTGATGGGAAAAATCTTTGAATTTCTTTATGGGATCTTCCTATACACACAAGATCTTGTGTAAAAAGAAGTGCTTTTATTCCCGATGTGCCTACGTCTAAAACAAGAAAATATTTTTTTCCCATGACTACTATGCAGCCAAATTATAGCAGACATGAAAAAAGAAGAAACAAGTATTATTTACCTGGTTCAAATGGGGTCATGAGCTGAAAATAGTTGCCATCTGGATCTGAGAATGTTGCAATCCACATATCAGGCATTTCTCCAGGATGATATGGCTCTTGCACAACATGTGTACCTAATTCTTTAATTCTCTCAAATTCTTTTTGTACGTCTTTTGTCTCAAAATTAAGCATCACTCGCTCTGGATGTGCATTTTTCCCTTTTACTTTATCATGAGGACCAATTGTAAAAAAACACGATCCAACCATAAATCCAGCATACCCTTCTTCTGCCATATCTGGTTCTTTTTGAAATACTTTTTTATAAAATGCTGCAAGCTGCTTTGGATCTTCGGAGAAGAGAAGTATGGAATTAAAATTTAACATACAATTAGTATAACCTACCGTTCGTAAAGAATCAACATGAATTATTTGTTTTCTTGGTAAGAAATCTACGAAAAACTCACGCAAATTTCTCAAATATTATTGTTAGAGTACGAGTATGCTGACAAAAAGAAAATGGTCACAAAAAGTTACTGAAAAGAGTAATGCGCTTGATTTAGAAGAAGGAGTATTTACGTGGAACAATCCTAAAAAAATAGCAGAGAGTCTTAAAAAACCAGCAGAGGAGAGTAATCGTAAAAAAACTACCTCTTATCAATCCGCAATGAGTATGCTCAATTTTTATATTAATCGGGCAGGAAAAAATATTAATCCGGAGCAAAGAGAAATTCTTCAAAATGCAAAAATCGAACTTCGAAAAGTATTCAATCGCTAAAGATACCTCAATTATCTACTGCAATACCCTCTATTAAAAATAAATTTTAATATGGCAAGTGGAACAAGATTATTCGTCTGTGCCATTGCCAAATGTCCACAAACGCTTGTATTATGCACAGCTCCAAGGGAAATAGCTTTTTGATAATCTGCTATTGCTTTTTGTCTACTAGTAATAGGACCATAATAATTGTATAAATCTCCTCTATTTAAATATGGCTCTGGATACTGAGAATTTAGTAAAATTGCTTTATCAAAATCTTTTAACGCGTTAGCGTATTTTCTCAAACGCATATTTGTGTATCCTCGATTGTTGTACGCCTTAAAAAAGGCTGGATCAAGGCCTATCGCTTTTGTATAATCTACAACTGCTTCGTTACATTTCCCTCCGTCATATTGATAATTTCCAAGTGCAAAAAAATCCTGGGCAGTTTTTGGATTTTTTGGAGGGAGGGAAGTGCTTGTGTGAGAAAAAGAACACTGAGTATCAGGCCCAGAAACTATTCCGTACACTTTTAGTAAAACAAACAACGTACAGACAATAATTACGCCTATTATAATGAAAATTTTTATTTTCATTTACAGATTTGTTGCAACTTCAGAAAAATGAGTGAATTTTATCGGTCCATCAACAAGTTCGGACGAATAAACAGACTCAAATTTTTTCACAGCTTTCGAGTTGCTATGAATAATTTGTGCTTCCTGATCTTTGAAAATAAAAAAATGAATAAATTTTGTTGGGTCTGTTTCGTCCTGCCATGCAACATACATTTGTGTACCGGATTCGTGTTTTTTTACGTATGTTGTAAAGATTTCTATTGCTTTCTTAATCTTTTTCACAGAGTCAGGTTTTACCCGATATGTTGCTGTAATAAAGAGAGGCATATATTCATAGTATACACCTCTCTTCAATTTTAAACGAAATAAGCAATTACTTATTTTACCATTGCTACTAGCTTATCTAGTTGCTGATTCCACCCTATTTCCATTCCAGAAAGCGGTCCTGCTGCTTCTGGTGTTGTCTTTGTGACAACAATATGGACTGTCATTTTTGTCTTGTTTTGAACTTCTTCGAGTGTTACTGTTGTTAGTGTTTCCAAAACTGGCTTGCCACCCATAATTGCATTAGATGTATAAACAAGCTTTTCCGGCTCCATAACTTCTGTAACCTCTCCTGTCATTGGCCATTCTTGACCTGCCATTGGACCCAATTCTTGTCCAGCAAGCATAACAATGTCAATTTTTCCGTTTGGTTTTGCTTCCCAGATACATGTTGGGTTGGTTACTCCATTTGGTCCCCACCATTGTTGTACCAACATTGGATCGGTCCAGTATTTCCACACAGTTTCTCGTGGTGCATCAAACATTCGTGTTAATGTAAGTTCTTTATTTTCCATTTTCTTTTTTCACCTCCTTTTTTAACAACTCATCTAATCTATTAAATCTTTGTTCCCATAAATATTTAAATTTTTGTAGCCACTGCTCGAGTTCTTGGAATTTTTGAGGCCTTAAGCTGTAGAAACGTTGATTTGCAACTGGCACAACATCCACAATTCCAGTATCCGAAAGTATCTTTAAGTGCTTTGAAACCTGCGGCTGATTTAGACTTAATCTATTTGTAATTTCGTTGACAGATCGCGGTCCATTTCGCAAAATTTCGACAATATAAAATCTGTTTGGTTCAAGAAGTGCAGAAAAAGTGTTTGGATTCATACTCCCTAATATATCACTAAAGGAATATTCCTGTCAAGGCATATTTATTCAAAATCCTCAATATTTATTTCAGAAGAGGTTTTAAGAGGATTATCGATTAAATCTTTTGCTATTCTAGATAATGTCGCTCCCGAAATCATCTTCCCTACTGGGGTATCAGATATCAAGAATTTTTGATTCTTTTGTTCTTTTTTCTTATATCGATCCATTATTGATTGATTTATACCATACTTATCTATCTCAATATATTCTCTGAGTTTTTTTGTAGATTCTATAAATGCTTCCGCTAATTTATCAGCATCTAGAATAAGCATCCCTGAATTTACAGTTAACAGTTCAAATCCCTTTCGAGAGACGCCTGCAGCTTTTGCAAAAAATTCATGAGAAAGGCCATTTCTAAAAATATCAACAAATTTATCTTTATGCGCCATTATGCTTTTAGAACTAGTCTCATCAAAAAAAACTTCAATATAAAGAAGAATTCTATCTTTTGAATATCCAGGCTGATCTTCTTTTACTTCATGTATTGAAGTTAAATAGCCTAAATACTCCATACAGCAAAGAACGTATAATGCAATTGGAAAATTACAATTTCCTCCTTTATTTGGAATAGGTACAATTTCTTTTGTAAGTCTTTTTAAATCATTTAACATATAGTTATTCACTATTTCATCAAAAAAAGTCAAAGCAAATTTTTTACTTTCACTCATATTTTATCTACTTATTTTTATCTATCGAGGTTTCTTTGAAGACTCTCCCCTTTTTATCATACGTTGTCCACTTCCCTATTTGTCTACCCTGATCATCAAAGTATCCTGAACGCATTTTCGTACCATCTTTTCTGTACCATTCCCAATACCCAACACATCTTCCCTCCTCCATCTCTCCCTTAGCCCAAATACTTCCATCTTTGTGATATTCAATATGCTGCTTTTTCACGAGTTTAGTATACCAAAAAGGAGGTACCATACGGTACCTCCCTACAATTTGATTTTTAATTAGGTTGGAACTTTACTTCTCATCAGACTGGAAAGCCCAAGTAATACCAAACTTGTCTACCAAATCTCCATATGTACCAAAAAATGTCGCCTGAAGTGGCTGTCGTACTTTTCCACCCTCTGACAATTTTTCAAAAAATCCTTTGAGCTCTGTAAGGCCTCCACCATTGATAGTAAGTGTAATATTATTCCCTTTTGTTATGATCCCTCCCATCATAAGATCTGCTGCCATGAGAATAATTGAATTAGATGTAAGCATTGAGTGCATTACCCAATTTTCTTTTCCTGGCATTTGCGCTTCTTTGGGAGCATCTTTTACGAGTTGAATATCTAACTTTCCACCAAAGCAAGAATTATAAAATTCCATTGCTTCTTTACAGTTTCCTTCAAATGAAAGGTATGGAGTAATTTGTGTCATATAATCACCTCCTTTACTTTGTGTACGTAAGTAATATATTTCCGTTTTTAAATTTTCTTGTATCAATAAGAGTAAAATTGTGTGGCTTTTTAATACCAGCAAAAAGTGGTGTTCCCTTCCCTATTACAACTGGATTCACCATAATACGAATCTCATCAAGTAACCCGTGTTCTAAAAGCGTCACACATAAGTTATTACTTCCTAAAACAGCAATTGACTTTTCCTCTCCATCTTTTATTTTATTAATTTCTTGTTCTATATTATTTTTGACTAATCGAACATTCTTCCACGTGTCTGTTTCTGCTACTTTATCTAGTGTTGTTGAGAATACAACTTTTGGCATTTCATTCATGAGTTTTGCGGTTTCCGGATCTTCTCTCAGTCCAACCTCTGTTGGCCAGAAACTTTCCATAAGTTGGTATGTTGTACGTCCGAAAATAATTGTAGATACTTCTTGTAATTGCTTTATAGCAAACTCGCTAAATTCTTCGTCAACATGATGCCAGGATAAATCATGATTTGGTCCTTCCATGTATCCATCTAAAGATACCATCATAAATAAAAACATTTTTTTCATATCTAGATTAGTATACCAAATTTGTCTTATTTAAACCTAAACTTCTACAAACACTTTCACTAATAACTTAGTGTAATTGTTTTCTGTATCATATTTTTATTTTGTATAGTATGCAAAATAAAATCAGCAACATCACTTCTTGTAATTTTTGACCATGGCCAAATTGGCAAATTTTCTTCTGCTTTGTACTTACCTGTTTTCTGTCCATCGACAAGGCGTGCTGGTCTAACAATAGTATACTCCAGCCCACTTTCTTTAATTAATTTTTCCTGAGTTGGCAAGTCTGCAAAAACGTTATGTAAGAATACATTAATAAGAATTTTTTCTGGAAGGAATATATTGTCACTTATTCCAAAAGATGTCACAAATAAAATCCTTTTGACTCGCCTGATGTGCATACCGTGAATAATATTTTTCAACCCTTCAGAAATAGTTGTATTTGACTTCCAAAAAACATTTGAAGTTTTATTTCCCAAAACACTTATTACAACTTCTTGTCCTTTCATTGCGTGCAAAATATCCGACTGATTGGAAATGTTTCCACTGAAAGAGATAAGATAATTCTTTCTCTGTTGCAGCTTCTTTGGATTTCGTACAAATGCTGTGATTGTATGTCCAGCGTGTAGGCCTTGCTCAATAAGATATTTTCCTGTTTTTCCAGTAGCTCCAAAAATAAGTAAACGCATACATAATACTATTTTACTTTACAGATAATAATTCAAAGACAAAAGTGAAAGATATGAATGAAAGAAGAAAAATAGACTAGAAAAACGATTATGGTTTTACAATGTGCCACACGCCACCGACACCATCACCAGTAATATCTCCTGCTTTTTGATCTGTTGCATAATAATATAATGGCATTCCCTTCCATGCAAATTGCTGTGATCCATCCGTCCTGGTAATAACGGTTATGTTTGCTGGAAATAGCTTTTGCGCTGTCGCACCCGAACTATATGGAGGCCAGGCTGATGCACAACCTCCATAACAACTACTTACTCCTGTTGTGTCTTTATCGTATGTATATAACGTCATTCCTTGAAAATCTGTAAGATATGCTCCCTTAGTTGCATCATTTTTTGTAAGATAAATATTATCTGAAGGAACAGCAGCAGCGGTAGTTGGCATTGCGGTCTGAGTTGCAGGAGTTGCTGACTGAGAGGACATACCAAGCATTGATTTTATGCTATGTCTTGCAAGATATCCTACTGCTAAAATAACAATAAGAATAATAACAACGATCCAAACTTTCTTCATCCTTTTTAGGATAACGAAGAAAACCTTGCTTGTCAATTATGTAAATTGAGGATGTATTTTTTATTTTTCGCGTTGTTTTGAAAGAACTTACGTACAATAATCATATGAATCAATTGAAATCAGATGTAGAAATAGGCTTGTTTTTATTGTTATTTTACTCTTTACAGCAAATAAAGGCCCCTTTTTTTTGTTGAAAAGATAACTGTTACTCTCATAGAGAATAAAAAGTAACAATAGAAACCATCTCGTTGGTCAAGCATTGTTCGTGATTATTCACTTCATCTCGCGGAAGTATTCAAAATTATTTTGTTTATTACACTTGAAAAACAGATATAATCTCATACTGTATTGACAGAATCTTCACTATTATGAATACTTAAATAAAGAGGACTTTATGCATACTGCCCTAACAACAACGTTATCTCCTTTTTTCCTTCTTATTTTTAGTAAAAACTGCTTTCTAAAAAATAAGGGAGGTGACTAGTACGAAGAATATAAAAATACAAGAAGGTTTTAGTTTTTTACTATTTATAATAATCATTGCAACAATACTCGTTGGAGGATTGATATGGTATTTTGTTAAGGGAACTCTCAAAAATAACACAACACAACTTACTCAAACAAGCCAATCAGTAAATCAAAAGGGTGTTTTATATATTGGAGAAACAATTGATGAAAATGGATTACAAACTGACACACAAGAATTTCAACCTTTTATTAATTATCTCGTTAGTAAACTAAAAAATCAGGGGATTACGAGTGGACAATTTGTTGGAACACATTCTGTATCAGAAATGGCAGAACTTGTTCTGGAAGGAAAAATTGATGTTGTTGTGGATAGTCCATTTCCTGTTTATGTTGTAGATAAATTAGCAGGAGGACAAATACTTGCTGACAGATGGAAAGGCGGTGTGGAAAGCTACCATAGTGCTTTCTTT
This sequence comes from Candidatus Levyibacteriota bacterium, assembly GCA_003173915.1. The sequence goes on from PPGL01000095.1 coordinate 7,193, forward strand.
GTAAAAGATACTAGCACAATTCAAACACTCGACGACTTAAAAGGAAAAATAATTGCTATGGATGGATCAACATCCACCGCAGGATATTTTTTACCAAAAGCATATTTGATACAAAAAGGATATAAGATTAGCGAAAAAAATTCACCAACAGATCCTGTTAGTCCAGACGAGATTGGGTATGTTTTTGTCGGAGCAAAAGTTTATGACGATGTTACTCATGGAATAACAGCAGCAGGAGTTGAAAATGATCAGGAAATACGCGATTATTTTGGATCTTCATTTAGTCAGTATCGCTACATTATAACAACACCAGATATTATGCGTTTTGCTGTAGCGACAAGAGGAGATATGGATCCAAATCTTCGCAATTCAATTGGTAATATATTATTTTCCATGGATCACACAGCAGAAGGAAAACATGTACTGAAAACATTTGCAAATACGACAAAGTTTACGCCAGTTACAAACACCGATTCATCCTATAACATATTGCAGGATTTATCGGATCTTGTTGAAAGTGAAATTGTAAAACAATAAACAGATTCTAGCCAAAGCCCTTCTCTTTTGGAAGGCTTATTGGTAAATAAATAACCATGAATTTTTTTTATAATCTTTCTATTAGAGATAAATTACTCAGTGGATTTTTGTTCCTTTTTGTTATTTTAGCTTTATTTTCATTTTACCTACTTTCTGTATTTACTTCGCTTAATAGATCAATGACTATTTTAAATGATTCATCTCAAAAACTATCCTTTTTTCAAAAACTGGATACTGATACCAACCAACTTTCTGATGCAGTGAAATCATACATTATAAGTCGTGATCGAAAATGGCAAAAAATTTATGACACAACAAGTGTTGATTTTAGAAGCATTCTTACAAAAGTAGCACCCATTGCTATTGACCCAATTGAAAGGGAAAATCTTACTATAATTGAATCATCTGCAGTAAAGCTAACAGGAGTGGAGTTATTAATTCTCTCAAAAACAAAAGACAATCAAATACCTGATGCAATTAACTTATTTGATAATTATTATCAACAACAGCAACAAAAAATAGCTGATGCCGTTAAAAATTTAGTGGAAAATGAAAATAAGAATTTTTCTATAAGCTTACAAAACAATATTACTTCTCTTTCTTATGCAAGAAATATTTTAGCATTTACACTTTTTCTTATTCTTATTTCAACAATAATTATTGCTACATTTCTCTATTCCCTTATTGCAACTTCATTGAAAAAACTTCTTGCCAGTGTCGCTAGAATTGCAAATGGTGATTTAACAACAAAAGCAGATATTGTTGCAAGTGATGAAGTTGGAACATTGGCAAAAGCATTTAATGAAATGGCAGTACGATTAAAAAACTCTTATTCAGGACTTGAACAAAAAATTCAAGAAAAAACAATAGAACTCTCCAATAAGGTTTCTGATCTGGAAAAAACAAAGAAAGCATTGATGAATGTTATGGAAGATATCCAAACTGAAAAAGACAAAGCAGAAAGAGAGCGCGCAAAAGATGATGCAATTTTAACAAGTATTGGTGATGGGGCAATTGCTGTTGATAAAGAGGCAAAAATATTGTTTGCTAACCCAATTGCAGAAGAAATATTAGGATTAAAAGATAAGCTAATTCCAGGGAGTAATATCTTTGACGCATATCAATTATATGATGAAGCGGGAATGATTATTCCACAGGATAACCGTCCTCTTACCATAACACTCACTTCTGGAACTAAAGTTAATAAGACATATATCTATGTAAAACCTGATCAGACGAGAATAAGTATAAATCTTACTGCCACACCAATTCTACAAAAAGATATTGTTATTGGCGCTATTGAAGTAATTCGCGATATCACAAGAGAAAAAGAAGTTGATAGAATGAAAACGGAATTTATTTCTCTTGCTTCTCACCAACTGCGTACTCCCCTGTCAGCAATTAAGTGGTTTAGCGAGATGCTACTGGACGGAGATGCAGGAGTATTATCCACAGACCAACATGAGTTTGCAAAAAATATTAGTGAATCAACCAAACGAATGATTGATTTAGTGAATTCTTTACTTAATATTTCTCGTATTGAATCAGGAAGGATTATTATTGACCCTAAACCAACAAATTTAAAAGAACTCGTTGAGAGCATTGTTAAAGAACTTCAGGTACAAATTATCCAAAAGCAACAAAATGTAATTTTAAGCGTTCACGAAGATTTACCCCTTATCAACGTTGATCCCAAATTAACAAGGCAAGTTTATATGAATTTGCTTACCAATGCAGTTAAATACACTCCAAAGGGCGGAGAAATTCATATCTTTATTTCTCGAAAAGAAAATGAAATTATTTCCCAGGTTAGCGATAATGGCTACGGTATTCCAAAATCCCAACAAGCAAAAATTTTTCAAAAATTCTTTAGAGCTGAAAACGTGGCTAAAATTGAAACAGATGGAACAGGTCTTGGCCTTTATTTGATTAAAACAATCGTTGAATCTTCTCATGGAAAAATCTGGTTTAGCAGTGAAGAAAATAAAGGAACAAGCTTTTTCTTTTCCTTACCATTATCTGGAATGCAATCAAAAGTTGGTGAAGTAAGTCTTGATGGATAATGTCAATTGTCTAATATATATAAAAAATGTATATGAACAAAGAATCATTAGTTATTATGGTTGTTGAAGATGAAACACTTCTTCTTCAAGCAATTACTAAAAAATTGAAACTTTCTCACATAGACGTTATATCTTGTGAACGTGGGCAGCAAGCAATTGATTATTTAAACACTATTGATCGACTCCCAGATGCGATATGGCTTGATTACTATTTAAAAGATATGAATGGTCTTGCTTTTATGCAACAGCTAAAAGAAAACTCAAAATGGACAGATCTTCCTGTTATAGTTGTCAGTAATTCAGCAGGTCCTGAAAAAGTAAATAATATGTTAGCGCTCGGAGCTAAAAAGTATGTTTTAAAAGCTGAATATCGGCTGGACCAAATTATTGATATAATAAAAGAATTAATTACAGATGATCAAAAACATGAAATAATGTCTTCCCTAAACAAACAGAAACAAGTACAATAATTCAACGAAAAACTCCAATCTCCGTAAATGATATGTTTCTGGCAAATGTATTCTTTGTAAAATGTATACATGATCTAGAAATAGCAATGCCAGCTTGCATAAATGACCCAAGATTGTAATTAAAACTCAAACGTGGCAGATCTCTGCTATAATATATTCATGGTAAAAAAACAATCTTCATCTGAAGAAATAGATGCTATTATCAAGAAGCTTGCTGATTGGCGTGGAGAAAGGCTTTCACAGCTTCGTTCCTTAATAAAAAATGCTGATCCAGATGTTATTGAAGAAGTAAAATGGAAGAAAACCTCTAACCCTGATGGAGTCCCGGTTTGGTCTCATGAGGGGATTATTTGTACAGGCGAATTCTACAAAGATCATCTTCGACTCACCTTTGCAAAAGGAACATCTCTTGAGGACCCGAAAGGACTTTTTAATGTACACAGAGCAATTGTTATTTATGAAGGAGATAAAATTAATGAGTCTGATTTTAAAGATCTCATTTGCGCAGCAGTTGCACTCAATCATACTAGCAAAAGTAAGCCTTCTAGGAATAAATGAGATTTGAACCTCGGAACGAATCAGTAGAAAATATAAGAAACTATTTCCAACTATAGATATGTACTGCAATATACATTGCAAGCATTCCAAGTAAAAATCCTAGTGAGTATTTTGCTACACCAAGAAACTTTTCTTTACCTAAAACAAAATAGATTGTGGTATTTAAAAGAATCAGCACTACAATGACTGCAATTACATACTGACTGAGTGGATACTTGGTCATAAGACTCTTATTATACTAGAAAACTCCTTCTCAAAAGGAGCCTTCTAGTCTCAGCAAAAGATAATTAATGGTTCGATGTGTATTGATAACACGCAATATCGTATTGTGATACTGCCTTAGTGCTACCATTTTGTGCTGATGGTGTACCTGGACTTCCTGCATACACTATTGTTGCATGAGCAAAACCAGCTGTCAGAAATCCATTTGGCTGATTTGCTGCATCTCCTACACCACAAGATACCGTTGGGGTTCCTGGTTGTCCTGTTCCCGCAGGATTACTAGCCGCCAAAGCTACTTCGGATAAGCTCCCAAAGAGCATTACTGTCCCAAGTGCAGCAAATAGTGTTTTTTTGAATCTATTCATGTGTTCACCTCCTCTCGTCTTTTATCTAGCATTGATGTATAAAAACAATGTAAGAAAAATGTTGCATTTTTCTTGTATCTAGATACTAGACTTTTGCTATGGTATTTATTGGAATAAATTCAGAATTATTTTGAAGAAGATTTTTTTTAATTATATCGGCATATTTACTCGGATTTTGTACGCAGTCAATATTAAGATTATTTGTCAAAGTTGGATCATATAGTTCAATTGACCCGAAGTTAAAAATTTTTCCAATAAATCCTTGCTTGCAGATTACTTCTTGTATATGTTTACATAAATAAACTTTTTGACTATAGGCAATAAGTCCTTGTCTAAACTTTATTTCTCCCTCTCTAATTTCATATATCGTTGTTATCCACTTGACTGAAACAAAAATAATGAAGAACAGTTTTAATGTATTTATTGCGAGAAAGATAATAAAATACATTGAAACAAGGTGCGCTTGAATTATTGTCGGAAGATTTAAATAAAATAAAGGAAGTCTAAGTAATATATACAACCCATCGAATAATATCTCAATATTTATAAATGTTAAAACAAGTATAAAAACACTTTTTCTTAAAATAATTTTGTTGTTTTTTGTGTCAAGACTATTCTGAGGCAAAGTTGGAGGGATATCTGTAATTACATTAGTTGAAGAGTCTGATTGTCCTCTTCTTGCCGTATGTTGTTTATATAATGAGTATAGCGCTCCCAGAGGTATTGTTCGAAGCCATATATAAAAATCCTGTTGGTGTTTGGGAATCGTTTTAGCTGATAATTCTTGCTTAATATCATCCATTGTTTACATACTGCCACCTGCACATTCCTTTTAATGAAGACTTACACGCATACCATGTTTTAATTGATATAACAAAGGAGTCTTTTCTACTGACTCTTGTTTTTTTATGGAATCTTTTTCAAAAGCAGAATCATCCTCAACAAATTTTGATAATTTTTCTTCTAACTGGTTATTTCTTTCTTGTAAATCATCTATCTTCTCTTGAAATGTTTTAAGTGCAACATCTTTTCCACGAAGCACAAACATAGTAGAGAAAGAATTTGCAATATTAATAAGCCAACTAATGAAAACTCCCAAAAGGATAGATCCTATAACGACAATATATAGAGGAATACTACTTATCATAAACCCTCCAAGGAGAATATGAACATTACCTGTATTTTGTGTTGCAAAGTATGAGGCGCCAAGCCCAAAAATGATAAGAAGTATTAGTGCTTCCATATCTGTCTCCTTTCTATATATGAAACGTACAAAAAAATCTTTTGTGACGCACCATTCCTTTTTTCTGTACAAATTGTCTGAGCATCCAATTAGAACCATTGACGTTTAGTTATTTCGAACATGTTTTTATACATAAACATATCTGTTAAAATTTTTGTGGTATCTTTTACCATCTACATCAGTCAATCCTTTTGAGGAAAAGTCCATCAAGAATATCTGGTAAATCATCTAATGAATATTTTCTTTCATACGATATTTCTGATAGATTTTTAATTTCTATCTTCCCAATTTTTGTTTCCACATCATACTCTCCAATTAAACTATCAAGAAAAATAAATACTGCTATAATATTTGCTTTGTGCTCTTTCCCCTTCTTTATATAGATAGTAATATCCATTTTGTTTTTGGTAAAAACATAGGAAAAGAAAATTTCTTTTGTTACAAACTCCTCCCCCTTCAAAGAAATAGCAAGTTCTTTTCCTTTTCGTTGGCGAAAGGCAATAATATGCCATCTATCAAAATGAGGAGCATGCTCTACTAACTTTAGCACGACAGGAAATGCCTCTTTTATTCCATCTGCACTAATAATAAACTCACGTTTTTTTGCTTTTTGGCCAATTTCAAAATATAAATTTTTGTGGACTTCTTGTAAGCAGGTAAGAACACGTGAAATAAGTTTTTTTGAAGGAAATTTTTGTTTGTATAATTCTTCTGAAAAAAATGTGAATTTTTCCCAAAATTTAGAATATGTATTCATAGCAGGGTCTATGAAATGAAAGATAATTAATTATCTCCTATTAATAATATTCTTTCATACCACTTTTTTCAAGTGGAAAGATATCAATTTACTAAAGGGCTACGTTCTCGTAAAAACTGTATAAACCCGTTTACTACGGGTACTACTAACCACGTATTCATAACATATTTTCTTAGAATGGGACATTCTTTATTGAGAAAACTCTGTTTAAGAAATCACATTTGTTTCTTACCAAATATCCTTTTTTTTATTATATTTAGTCACTATATATACCCTTATGGCAGAGCAAAAAAAGCAGCAACAACCCCAGCAAAATCAACAGGGACCACAAAACCAACCACAACAACAAAATCAGCAAGAACAACAAGGACAAAAAGGTGGACAGTCTTCGGAGAAAGGAAACCAAATTGAACAGAAAGCTGCTCAGGGAAAAGACACAATTACCAAAGTTACACAAAATATTGCTACGCTTTTGGAAAGAGTTCTTAGTGAAGGACTTACTGTTAATGGTCTTATTGGTATTCAAGGTCTCACAATTACATCAGTAGATAAAGCAAAAGAACTCGGCATTCTTCCCGCAGGAAGTCAAGGGAACCAGGTAATGGGACAAAAAGGTGGACAGGCAGGACAAGGATCCAAAGAAGAAATAGATAGTTTACGGCAAGAAGTTGAACAACTTAAAAACATGTTAGGACAAAAAGGTGGACAGACAACTGGACAACAGCCGCAGCAGAATCAATCTTCACAGCAGGAAGGGCAACAAGAACAGCAACCTCAACAAAATCAACCCTCGCAAAATAAATAAAGTATAAGCGTTCTTCTCCAACCTGAAATATCTCTATCCCTCCTAAAGAAAGGTAGATGAACTTATAAGCAGCTATATTGGTCTTCTTATAAATAAAATCGAGTCCAGCTCAATTTAAAAGGACCTACAGCTAAATTCAAGATGCTCCGAGGACTAGTGAAACTCAGAGAGATATAAATTTTAAATCATAGTTTGGTTTAGAAAAGAGACTGATTTCATTGACATTATGCTTTTTTGGCTACTATAATTTGTGCAATGAATAAAATTTATGGAGTGTTTGCCCAAATAGAAACATTTCTTACTTTTTTTGTTGGTGTTTTTATTGCTTTGTTTGTTATAATTGCCCTTTTTGGCGTAATTGCAAGCATGCAGATTCCTCTTTTTGTAACCCATGATTTTACACAAGCTGCGATTAATGGCATAGATGCAGCTTTTTTGGCAATAATATTATTGGAACTTTTGCATACTATTAGATCTAGAGAAACACCGATTCAACAATTGGAAGAATTTTTGATAATAGGGGTTACGTCTGCTGTAAGACATGGACTAGAGATTGCCGCAACTAGTACAACTGCATCTAATGAAATGAATGTTGTTATTAATTTAGGAATTAATGCAGGAGCAGTTTTGATACTTGCTATTGCTTTTTGGCTAGTAAAAATGAATGGGAAATAGAATGATTTTATAGGCTAAATTTTGCTCCCACTGGTAAACGTTTAAAACAGAAAAATTGAATTTGACTATTTTCTGGATTACTTCAAAATTTTATATTCATCTCTCAATCTAGGACCGCCTTCTTACCGAGCTTAACTCTTTTTGTAGACTTGTCTAAAATATCAAAGCGTACAATTCCAATGAGAACTGAAACCAAAATAAATACCTCTGCAGTCATTCCCGCATAAGACCCAACAATCATGTTATAAATAAACCACAGCGGTCTTGGGAGTAACATGATAAAGCGAATTGCTCTTGGATTTGTTTGCCAAACTGCTATTGCTCCGAAGATCTGAGCAATAATTGGTAGATAATCTATGGTGTTTTTCGCTGTAGCGTATCCAGAAATTAGGTATAAGATTACAAAAACAGATGGCCAGAACTTTTGCTTTGCCCAAGAACCTTTTTCCTTTTTATAGGCAATAAAAACTACTCCCGCTTCGATTAAGTTCATTAATGCACCTACCCATGCTTGAAGTAAGCTGTAATGAACTACAAAGAGTATTAAACCCGTTAGCATTAAAAGCAGAATGTTGATACGTTTGTTTTTTTGAAATGAGAGGAGAACGAAAAGAAGAGCTAAGTATCCTATTCCCTGAATAATAACCTGGTTCACAAATTAATTGTATCAAAAGTTAGAAAATCATAGATAACATTATGCAGTTGGCTCTGTAGGTTAATTTATTCCAAGCTGTCATCTAATCGCTACAAGATCTCTATCTACCCAAGTATTCCTTTATCTATCTTGTAGAGTAACTACCGATTCATCTCTCAAATTTTTACTCTCTGCCTATTAAGAAATTTTCTCTAGCTCTTCCAACATTCCTCCCAAGTGTGCAAGGTGAGCATACGCAAGAAACATGAGACTGATAGCTCCATAAAAGAGAAAGTGACTTGTGTACATGACTTGCATATACATAACTCCTATTTCCCCTAGTACATCATTACATACGTATAAAATCGCCGAACAAGCGATAAGAATAAAAGCAATAGTAAAATAGTTAATAAATTGAGCAAGCATGGAAACGTGTTTTTTCAACAGGAACAATAAACCAATACCACAGGCCGTTACCAGCAATACTATCCCACCTTGAAGGTACATAAGCCATCCACTGGCATTTACTTCTACCATTTGTTGATTCATATAAAAAATACCTGCTGCCAAAAAACATGCAATGATAACAAATGGGGCAAGATAATTAAAAATAGCTAAGTTTTTTACCACTTTCTTAAGAAAATACGATACACCAAGAGAAATTGTTACTAAACCAGCTATGTAAAAGTTAACAACATTAGCAGCAATCACTTCATAGGGTAATGAGAAGTACGCATAACTAACATACTCCACAATATGTGAAATAGTAAAAAGAATAATAATAGCTATTCCACTAATGATGAATGGCTTGAGAAAACTGTCATACACATTATAATGAACAAAAATTCTGCTTCCTCCTAAGGCAAGGAAAATGATAGCAATTAAATGGATAAGACCTGTACTCATAAAAAACATTCCGGTTGTTTCAACAAATAGAATGATAACAATATTAATAGCAAGGATTACCCAATGGTTGAAAATTTTTTCCAATAAACTTTCTGATTTAGTCATCTATTACAAAATACAATGAAATGAGTATGTATGTAAAGACATTGAAGTTACCACGAAATAGTAGATTAATTTTTATAAATTTTTTGCTCCGCGGGTTAGCGAAAATTCGAAACATTTATTTTCAACTAAAATAAGTTTCTTTGCTTATGGCATCTTAATTTAAGGCAGTGACATCTCTTCTAAAAACCAATAACCGTTGGGATATTGTTGGAGGTTCAACTTGGTTATTTACTTGATTATCCAACCCTAGTTGATATTTAGCAGTACCTGAAACATTTACTCTATCTAATATTACTTTTAAATCCTGTGTCGCTGCAGCAACCCCCGCTTGGAGAACCTGGTGTTCCCAAAGTAATCTTCCTAGTGCTATTTTATGTTCGTCTGGTTTTCTGCTTTCACCCTGGGCTTGAATATACTCGAGCCCAGATACACCAATTAAAATTGCTTTCTGCATTGTTCTAAATACTTCACTTCCTAATTGCTCGTTTATAGCAGCTCCAGCTTGTTCATGACCGGGTTCGGAGGTAAAGAGCAATGAATGGATTCCTAGCATTGTTGGAGAACTGTCAAGTACTTTACACATTTGATCTAAACCATCAAGAGCAGTTGCAAGAGCCATTGCTTGTACGTTATTTCTAGCAGGCTTGGCTAAAATTCTTGGATCAGTCACACCAGAATTACCAATAATCATAAACATTTGCGCCATTTGCTGTTGTTCTGGTAAATCATTTGCTGCGGCAACAATCATTTCATCCAAAAGTCTTTGTCCAATAAGAGTGTCTCTGTCTCCTTGTAATCTTCGTGCTACACTAACTCCAGCCTGCTCCATCTGTTCTTGAGCATATCCAATCAATTGAACAGTAACTGGATGAAGATTTTTCCTCCATAAACCAAATTGTTTTTGATATTCTGTTTCTTGAGATTGAGATGTTCCAATTGCATTTACTGTTGGGTCATTCCCAATTATTGCATTAAACATAAAAAGAACTGGGTTTATTGCGGGAGAAGTTTGCCTTTCAACTGGTATAGGAGGTAACTCTGCAGCTGGAAGCAGTTTTCTATCTAATGCTCTTTCAATTACTGTCGAAAGAGATAATCTTTTTAAGTCCTTACTACTTGGTCGTTCTGTTCCACTTCCCAATGCAGTAAGCATACGAAGTGCTTCTAGTCCCATTGCCTCCTCAGTAGGTAATTCACGTAGTGTTCCTGTGATATCAAACACTAAATTTCTCAAAAATAAATGTGCTAATAATTCTCTTGTAGTTACATCCGTAACTCCTGCAAATTGTCTTAAGCCTTCATTGTAAACAGCCCTGTATTTTGTTCTCATTTCTGCATCTGGCACTTCTGCAGGATCAAAACATCCCATTGCTGTAGAAACGCTTGAACCCAAATCTGTAACATCGTCAGCTAGACCAGGAAATCTATTCGTAACCATTCCTAAATCTTGTCTAATAGATGCATATGGCTGCCTTTTTCTAGCAGCATCACTGGGAAAAAGCTTTCTAAAAGCTCCTGTTAATTGAGTTGCAGCTTGTTTTACCTCAAAACTTCTTTGCGGATATTCATGACCTCTAGGCATGGAAGAAATTTTACCAAATGGAAGCTTATATGTCAAACTACAGGACTTTTGCTCCGAGGGTTAGATAAAATTCGAAACTTTTACGCACATTCGTTACTCTCTTACTAGATTACCTTCGTTGGAATTTATAGTATAGGAAGAGATGTACAAAAGCTGAAAAGAAGATAGATGACCTAATTGATCTTCTTTTCGTAAATTGGCATACTATTATAGTAACTTATGATAAAAAATAAACTCAATATAGTTGAACTTTATGCAGGGACAGCTCGGTCTGCAGAAGCTTTCAGAAAATGGAAGAAAAGTAAGATTGCTTTACTTATCGATAACAACGACTTTGCTGCAAAAACATATCAAGAGAACTATCCGAAAACTCCTTATATTGTTGGAGACTTAACAAAAATCACACCAAAAGAGATTGAAAGGCAAATTGGTGGGAAAGTAGACGTTTTACTCGGTTGTCCTCCCTGCCAAGGATTCAGTGCAGCAGGAAACAGAAATCCAAATGATCCTCGCAATAATCACTTAATTCTCTATGCCAATTTTATCGCTAAGCTAAAACCTTTGGCTGTATCAATGGAAAATGTTCCGTTAGCTGCTGACTCTCCTCTGTTCAAGGAGTTTATAAGAAAAATTGAAAAGGCTGGTTATTATTGGACTGCTGGAATATTAAATGCAGCACTCAGAGGGAGTACGCAATCTAGACAAAGGCTCTTGTTAATCGCTATCAGAAAAGACGTTGGAGCAACTCCAGTAATCCCAAAACCTTCACATGGAGGCAATAAAAAATATTACAGTTATTCATATAAGAAAATGATGGCTCTGAAAGATGATGCGGTTGGTATTCTAGGCGAAGCACCCGCAACATCAAGGCTAAAGAAGCACTTGCCATATGTTGATGATACTTTTGGCAAAAAAAATATACCTACGATAGAAGAATTATTTAGCGATCTTCCTCCAATAGGATCAAAGGAAGCAGAGCAGCTCGTACATAACAAATGGTCACATTCACCTGAGATGAAAAATAGAATGTCTGCAATTTCCGAGGGAGGACGTTGGGAGAGCGGAAAAGATTATTTCTCTAATGCTTATGGGAAATTACACCGAAAAGGTCTTGCTCGTACTCTCACCACATTTTTTTCTAACCCGGGGAGTGGCAGATATTGGCATCCAACAGAAGATAGAACATTAAGTGTACGAGAAGCAGCACGAGTGCAGGGTTTTCCAGATTCATTCAAATTTTTACCACCCTACTCCAGATCTGCACGACTCATTGGAAATGCTCTAGACGCCTCGATTGCCGAGGTTGCATACGAAGTGATACGAAAAAGTATAGAATGATGCATTGACTTATAACAACTAACAGTTTATCATAAGTGTTAGTAACACTATGACAGATACTGCTCAATCCAATCTTCCACAGTTAGTGACAGACGATGCTACCGCAAGCAACGAAATAACCCCCCCTTCCTCATTTAGTTCTCTCGGAAAAGTTGTTTATTGGAATCAGACACCAAATTTTAATACAGTAAATATTCATCTTGATCCCGATAAAGACGTAAAACCCGGGCAATTTCTTGGAGTGTGGCATGGGAAAAGAGGTAAAAATACTATTACTATTCTTCGGGTAGCAAATACTTTTGAAACTAATCCCAACGAAAGCCCTGAATTGGCTGTAGCAAGAAAAGCATTAGGACTAGGTCAAGGATATGCTGGTGAAGGTTTTTCAACACGTATTTATAGACAGGCAGAATGTTCGACCGTTGAAGAATTTGAGGTTATTTTAGAAGAAGGTCAAATTAGTATTGTTGGTGATGGTAAAGCTCCAGAGGAGTTATGTCGAGCCGGTGATATGGCAATCTCGCTCCCTGCAGAACTCGTACAAAAATCTTTTGGCGGTTTAGAAAAGGAGGAAGATGGTATTTCATTGGGTACCACATATGGTTCGGATCACGTACCCGCAACATTATCTCCTCAAATGTTCCAATTACACACAGGAATTTTTGGCAATCCTGGTAAAGGAAAATCATATGAATCAGGGGTAATTTTAGAGGAAGCAATGGCTTGGGATGTTCCATGTCTAGTATTGGATATTAATGGTGAGTTAGTGGATGCGGCAAAGGCATTGGGAGGATTAGTAATTACGCTTCCTGACCCAAAAGCATTTGGTATTTCATTAAACTTAATGACTCCTCAAGAATTAATAGCTGTTACTCCCAATGTACAACCCAACACAATATATGCTGAACTCATCGAGCTTGCACATGATCAACTTCGAAACGAATCCAGAGGACAAGCTATTACTTTCCAGCAATTAAAGGAAAGAATTGAAAAAATAGGACAAATGACCGAGGCAAAAAAACCGAGTATCGGTGCAGCAATTGCCAGAGTAAGTACCCTAGAAAGAGATCCAATTATCGGTGGTAATTTTGATTTTATTGACCAAATGAAAAAGCATAAGCTAGTTGTCTTAGATTGCAGATATCTTTCATTACGACAAACACAGCTTATCGCTGCAGCAGGTGCAAGAGAGCTGCAGAAAATTGGGCGAGAAATGGCAAGAAAGGCTGACACTGGCGACAAAGAGGCACAAAATTGGTTTGCTCTTTATTTTATTGACGAAGCACACATTGTAATACCCCAAGATGATAAAGTTGTTAGTACTCAGGTATTTTATGAGCTTGCACGTATGGGACGCCATGTGCGAACAGGACTTATTGTTGCAAGCCAATCTCCTCAAGATCTAAATGCTAGTGTTTTGAAAAGACTTCAAACCAGATTCATCTTTGCTCTTGAAAAGGATCAACTCATGAGTATAAAAGCAGTGTTATCGGACTTTGATGATAATCTTTTGAATCAATTGCCTAAACTTCCACGAGGCGTATGTGCTGTATCAGGGACGGGTGAAGTTGTAAAACATGGCTTCTTACTAAAAGTTCGTCAACGTAAGACCCCTGTTAAGGGTGGTACACCTCCGGTATTTAGTGATCGAAAAAAGAAAGAATGAGCATAATAATATCTAGCAAAGATCGTCGAGATTTACTTTTAAGTTTGGCTGCCCGCCCAGAAGGTGTAGGAATCAATGAAGTTCATCAGGCAGCGAGAGAAAAAGGTGATCAAGCATCGATTGAAGCTTATCATAACCTTGCGCGTCGCCTACTTCATAGAGGCGTCTTAACTAAACATGATTCTGAATCCGGAACAATCTACAAATCTATTCCTGAAACTTCAGGTAGCGAATGGCTTGAAGAAGATCAACTCGCTACTCTTATAGATCCTGATTACCCGCTCTTAGCTTTAACCATATGGAAAGAGTCACAGAGACAAATTAGCGAAATCCCTGATAGTTTGTGGATTGAATTACGAGAACGGTTGCGAGGAGAAAATGCTAGAGAGCTGGTTATTAAAGCTATAAAAAGCTATTGTGAAGACTATTATGCACAGATAGGTACTCTCATCGAAGAAACAAAAATACACGACTCGGAATACATGCAGCAACAGTCCCCAATAGAGATACAGCAACATACAAATGAATTAGCAAAACTCAAACGGGAGGCAGAAAATAGTCGGATATTGTTACAACGTTTAACCAAATACGGTCTTGGACTTTCTTATGAAGCCGTAAAATTACCAACTAATATTACTGAAGCAATTGATTTTTATAATAGCGATGAAGGCAGCTTCTTTTATAATGAAAAACTACTAACTCAAGAAGTTCACTCTCGTGTTTCCGAAGAAAATTTTATTTGTGACGTTGACAAAAAACAGGAGGACTCTAAATTATTAATAGCAGCAACTGATGGATCTACTCGTACTGGAGTCCTCAACCTCCTTGATGAATCAGGGGACTTTGTCGTAAGTCAAGCACCGACAATAACTGTAAATACTGCCATTGGACAAATCAATAGAAATGCTAAGCATAATGACAAACAAACCCCTGTATTCCTGCGACTACCCGAAAAACCAGAAGATATGCAGAGGCAAGATAATAAGTATACAATTATGGCTAAACTTTTTTATCCTGATCTTAGTGATGCTGAATATATTCACTCTGTTACAAACGCAATGGATTTTTTGGAATCAAAAGCAGCACTGAGAATAATGAACCGCTGGTATTTGCAAAACAATAGTAATATTGAAATTCCGGCATGCGACATAGTACTACGTGATGGCACAATAACCCCCCAAGATCGTGATTTTAATCATTATAGAACAATGAGCACATATGGACAGATTGTAAGGGATTTAGTCAGTACGAATTGGGAGATAACCAAGAAATGCAAAGAAGATGGACAAACATTAGGCGGAGTTGTGAAGCATGCTCAATTGATGGTTTTTGCTCCAATAATAAACTGGTATGCTTGCCACTTAGCTAAGGAAAAGAAAGGGCAACTAGTCACTTGGCCTATGCATGCTATGAATACTATCTTTGATCAAGTTCTTCTAACTCGCCTACTAACAGCCGGGAGAAAAAATAATGAACCGTGGGCAAGAACGTGTATTGTTTTCCGACCCTATCACTCTACAACTAACTTTTCTAATGGATATAGTAGAACAAACACACCAGTAAAATTAATTATGAATCAATTGGCAGAGATAAATACCAGTGGCATTCCAGTTGATCCAGAGCAAGTTTTATTTTGGAAGGAAATATTCCGAGGAGAAAACGATCCCTATATTAAAATGTTGCAGAATGTACATTATGGAAGCTTTTTTGTTGGCGCCATTCCACGCATAGATAATGCTGGCAAAACACTACCAAGATTTGAATTTCTTGTTCCAGCTTCAACGGTGGAAGGGGCAGAAGACATATGGACTGTAGCTCAACCCCATCTGCAGCGATTACTCACTGCGCTAAAGCAAAATGGATTCGAAGTGTCACTAGAACATTCCATGTTTAACGATAAGGGAACAATGGATATACTCCCTGCAATCCTTATAAAAGCCCACGACACAGTGAAAATATGGGGACAAGACTTAATGTCAAGGGTACATGAATATATTGGTTATCATCTTGCGCGATATATTAGTACAAAAAAAATTAAAGGTGTGCAGATTAGACCTTTCAAAAAAGAAGAACTTGAGCTTCTTTATATGCAGTTGAAGAGAGAAAGAGATATTAAAGCAGGAAATCGAGAAAATGATACCTATTTACCCACTGAAAAGAACGAAAAATAAGCTTTCATAAGCTTCCATAGAAGCTAATACCAAATATCTCCTTTTTCTGTATGCATCTTAACTGCATTGTCCTTTTTTTCTTTCTCAGTCATTGTTTTCTGCGCTTCCTCTGCCTGTCTTAAAGCCTCAACCAAATTTACTAAATTTTCTAGCTCTTCTTCTGTCATAGTTTTATACAAACCGGACACTTAGTGTGCCTAAAAACCATAAAAATGTCCGGAAAGTTACAACTCTCATGCCTAAAAACCGCGATTTTGTAACTTGCTGCCTATTGTACAACTCATGAGGCTAAAAACCCAGATTTTGAGCAATAAGTGTTTACAGACTTTTACACACTTTAGGCAACTCTGTAAAAGACTGTATATGAAAACTGAATAAATACTATTTTTTCACAGATCTTTCCATTGTTACAAGAATAAGGTTTTTCTTCTTACCAAGTAAGGCTAATGGGAAAAATAAGCAACCAAGACAACAGGTTGTCCCAGCAGACCATCCCTGCGAAGAAACTTCCTTACTTTTCAGTACCCAGCCTTCTTCAGCAAGTTCATTTATGACTCTAGCCATCTTCCTTCTTCCACTCGCAGTATCTTCAAACGTAAGTGTTTTGTATTCTTTTGCCATAATCCACCTCCTTTCTCTTGTATTTGATGTAGGAATTTATTGGGTTGCACGACAATAACCGACAAGCGATTAAAACAAGAGCAACGGGTAAACTGTGCTTTTCGAGGCAAAAAACCGCGTGTGCGGAACACGTGGGCTTAAAAAGGCAATGTACACCGCGTTCAGCAAGATAAGGTGATACTTTCTTCTGGTATTTACGAATAGCTGCAATTAGCAATTTTTTCATGCAAAAAGCCCCCGTCAGCGATGGCTTGCGCCACCTACCGCACTTTCGCACGATAACCGGTAAAGATGCTCTGACGAGAGCTTACAGCTCTTTACCGGTTTTTTATGCCATGCCCCCTGCATTACCAGAGGGTTGTAGGCAAATAAATTGTTATTCAAATTATACCATGAAGCTAAATTGGTATATACTTGCAATATGGTTGGCACAAAAACTCCGGAAGGTTCAAAAAATCCAGCATGGTGGAAAAGTAATGTTAGTAAACAGGCAAAAGAAAACCATATCTACCTACAACTACTTTTTACTAAAAAACTGCCTCCAGAATTAAAAAGGCGGATTGCCTTACTAAGGAAAATTCTTTCACAAGGAAATTCAAAAGTTATAGAAGAAGACTTAGGCAAATTAGTCCATGAAATTAGTATTCTAGGAAACCTTCCCCTCGAACACTATTCTTATTCAATAGAGCAATTTATTCTTTACGACATAATCAGACCGCCTGCTATAAATTTCTATATTACGGAGACCCGTGATATTGTTAGTGTAAATTTTGTAAAGAAACCTAAGAAAGAAGACTGGCATGTTGCTCAAACTATGGTTAGACAAACATATGACACCAGACCACAAACTCCCCGCTTTAATCCCATCCTCTATAAGACCCTACCAAGACAGATAAAGCATTCAAAACGCAAATCCACCTGGGATAAAGTAGAAATTGATAGTAAAAATAAACAGGTTAAGATAGAAAACGACACAAAAAAAAGAAATGTGACAAAACAGGATAAACATAGATTTGGGCAATACCTCAAACGATTTGAAAAAGAGTAAAAACAGGTACCTACTTCTGTCACCGCCCAGGTTGTTAACTGTGTGAAAATCTTCATAACACAAAACAAAATTTAATTGGTTGGCGACAGAAGCTCCGGTATCGCCAACCCCGGAGCTTTTGTTTTAGAAAGTTATGTTATCAAAGCAAGCAATACTCGATTACCAACAAATATATAAAAAGACATATGGTAAGAATATTTCTTATGAGAAAGCGTCAGAAGGTGCAATAAAGCTCTTACGGCTTTTCAAACTTGTTTATATACCTCTACCAAAAGTCTGGGTTGAAAGGAATAAAAACAATGGCAAAAAACTTAAATGATCCAATATATAAAAGGACCATCACAATGCGAGAGTTTTTACTTACTTTCTTTGATAAAGAGAGTGGATATCAGGAGAAATTTGTAAATGGATTTTATTTAATAAAACAGTTTCAAAAACAGCTAAATATATGGGTTGTTGCAATATACAGCCGAGACGCTTATCGGAAAAAGAAAGATTATAAGAGAAAACAGAAAAGATAATTTCTCCCTCGTGGGAATGGCGCGCGCGAGGTAAAAAAAAGTTGGCGCAAGGATACTGCTTGCCTCTGGCTAAGGAAAAGAGGTCGAGTAACGAGCAGGCCTTGGGGAAAAATGGGATGACGGATCGCTTCACGCACTAGGAGTCCGTCCCTTCTAAGCCGAAAGGTAAAGTTTGGGATAGTTAGTTTGCTTATAGCTACCGAGATACAACGGAAAATAGCTAGATATTGGAAAACCTTACGGAAAGGGAAGGCTATCTCGTACAAGCAGACTGTACATGTCTAAAAAAGTGAGCTAATAATGTTAGTTAACAAGAATATATGGATAACTTACTTCTACAATCTCTCAAGTTTTTTATCTACTGCCGTAAAAGCTCCGAACAAGAGGATAGGCAGATACTTTCCCTCCCTGCACAAGAAAAAGAACTAAGATCGCTCGCGGAAAGAGAAAAGCTCCGAGTAGTTGATGTTTATTTAGAATCCCGAAGCGCTCACACTGCCGGAAGACCTCAATTTAACGATATGATTAAAAGGATAGAAAACGGCGAAGCAAATGGCATAATTGTCTGGGATGAATCAAGAATAGCTCGCAACGCACTTGATAGCGGCAGGGTTATTTATATGATCGACCTTGAACAAATTAAGGCTATTGTAAAACCATGAAAGTATATAAAAATACACCCGACGACAAATCCTGGCTTGCCATGTGTTTCATGATGAGCAAGAAAGAATCCGACGACAAAGGCGTCAACGTAAAACGAGGTCTACGTACTAAAGCAGAAAAAGGTTGGAACCCTTCTTCCTGGACAAAACCGGGCTATATGTGGGATAGATTTGCCGAACGAGGAAACAAAACGTTATTGGACGATCCTGTTCGCTTCCCTCTTATCAAGAAGTGCTGGGAGCTAATGTTAACCGGTGCATACACTGTTCCACAAATTCTGAGAAAGCTTAATAACGAATGGGGATATAGAAATCCTACCCGCAAAAGTATGGGAGGTACACCAATGGCACGAAGCCAACTCTACAAATTATTTGGAGATCCGTTTTACTACGGCTGGTATGAATACAAAAATTCCAACGGAGAAAAACAATGGTACAAGGGTAACCATGAGCCAATGATTACAAAAGAGGAATATAATAGAGTACAAATTCTTTTGGGACGAGGTTGTAGGCAACGAATGGCAAAACATGAATTTCCTTTAACCGGCATTATTCGGTGCGGCGAATGTAATGCTATGATAACTGCAGAAGAAAAATGGCAAGTCATTTGTGGCAATAAACAATGTAAGAATAAATTCAATGCAAACAATAGAGACTTTTGTCCAAAGTGCCAAATAAAAATACAAGATATGCAAAATCCTACTGTTCTCCACTACACTTATTATCACTGTACGAAACGCGCGAATCCTAATTGCAGCCAAAAAAGTATTAGGCACAATAAGCTTGAAGAGCAAGTTGATTCTGTCCTAAAGGATATAAGAATTTCGGAAAGGTTTAAAAACTGGGCAATTAAACACCTTAATGAACTAAACGATGAAGAAGTAAATATTCACACTGCTACAATTAGCTCTTTGCAACAAACTTACAATGATTGTATAAAACGATTGGACAATTTAGTTAAGTTGAAAATTTCTCCATCCAATTCCGATGGTTCACTCCTCTCTGACGATGAATTCAAAACGCAGAAAACAAAAATTGTAGAGGAGAAACAAAAACTAGAAGAGCATTTAGGTAATCAGGGGAAAAGAGTTGAGAATTGGCTAGATACAGTAGAGAAGAATTTTGATTTTGCAATTCACGCACGCTATAAATTTGAGACAGGATCGCCGGAAGAAAAAAGAGAGATACTCGTTGCAATCGGTTCGAACATAAAATTATTTAATGATTTGCTATATCCAGACTTGAAAAACGATTATGGATTCCTTGAAATGGCAAAAAAAGAAGAGCAAACAATTGCTTATGGGTTCGAAACCAACGAACGTGTTGATAAATCAATCCAATTAGAAGAATTGTGGAATAAAAATCTTACTCTGCTCCGCGACTAGGATTCGAACCTAGGACCTTGAAGTTACATATTTTGGACTATCTCTTTACCATGCTTTTCAGTTTAGGTAGTGGGCGCTTATTGGTGTACTCACCTAGTCTCTGCACCTTTCCACCTTTCGGAGGACTTGGCTCAGGATTATCTTTTAACACGTTCAAGACGTCTCCTGAATTCACCCACTTTTCACTTTAAAGTTTCCCTTAAAGGCTGCTAACACAGCTTCCTGCTCTACCGCTGAGCTATCGCGGAATATAAAGTCTATTTTACCATTTCAAATATGAGAATTCCACAAGAAAGAAGGATATTATGCCGCTTCTAAGTAATCGCGGAGTTGATGGGCACGGGACGGATGTCGAAGTTTGCGAAGTGCTTTTGCCTCAATTTGTCGAATACGTTCGCGTGTAACAGCAAACAACTTTCCAACTTCTTCCAAAGTCTTTGATTTTCCATCTCGAAGCCCAAATCTTTCTTCCAAAACTCGTCGCTCACGATCAGATAATGACTCAAGAACTTTTTCTACTTGCTCTTTCAAAAGTTCGCGGGATGCTTCGTCAAAAAGCGTTGGCCGTGTGGTATCGTGAATAAAGTCTCCAAGACGACTATCTTCTTCATCTCCAACAGGAGATTCAAGTGATGCTGGCTCTTGGGAAATCTTAATAATTTCTAAGGCTTTTTCTTCATCAATACCAAGTGCTTTTGCAACCTCTTCTGGAGATGGTTCACGACCAAGCTCTTGCATAAGCTTGCGTGATGCACGAAGGAAGCGGTTAATATTTTCAACCATATGGACTGGAATACGAATGGTACGCGCCTGATCTGCAATTGCGCGAGTAATACTTTGCCGAATCCACCAAGTTGCATACGTTGAGAATTTGTATCCCCTTCTCCAGTCATATTTTTCTACAGCACGAATAAGTCCTTGATTTCCTTCTTGAATTAAATCTAATAGAGTGAGCCCACGTCCAACATATTTTTTTGCAATAGATACAACCAAGCGAAGATTAGCGGTAATAAGTTTTTGTTTGGCTGCCCTTTCTCCTTTTTCTACTTTTTTTGCCAAATCAATTTCCTGATCGAAAGTAAGAAGTGGAATTCGTCCAATTTCCTTTAAGTACATGCGGACTGGGTCAGAAACTGTACCTTCTGTAAGTACTGTGAGAGCCTCAAGCTCTTTTTCCAAGTCTTCGATAGGCTTGGTTTGATCTTGCTCTTGATCCATTGTCTCAAACACATCAACATCATGGTCTAAAAGCTTCGCATAGAGGTCATCGAGTTCTTGAATATGCTCTTCAGGTTTAGTAAAAATACCTAGCACTTCTTCCTGCGTAATATAGCCCCGCTTTTTGGCATTTGTGACAATATCTGAAAGTAATGCTGTTGCTTTTTGTTTCATGGTTATAGTATTGTACCAAATTTAGACTCAAAAGAGAATCCCGCTTAACTTTTTCCCGATTTTTCATTCATGTGAGGTTTTTTTGCTAGGTATTCCTGTAATAAAATTCTTACGAAAGGCAACTCTACAAGCCTATTGCGTCACCTCTTTTTTTGACAACTGCTGTAACAGCGGGGAAAGTTTGGTTTGTAGCAGGAGTATTTTTTCTTCGTCTCCTTGTTTCTCACTTTGTGTAAGTTCCTGTGTTATATGCTTTATCTGTGTTTTTAAGCCCAACACAGATAACTCTTCTGCGATTTTTTTTACTTCTTCACCATACTGATTGTCTGTGGAAAATATTGGTAGAGGAAGCAAAAAACATCTATCAAAAGCGTTTGTTAATTCAGAAGGAAGTGTTTTTACAAAAAGAGCCATATCAGTTGTTTTTTTAGAATCTACAAATTTTCCCAGTGCCGTAAGAATTTTCCCAAACGCTGGGGTTTGCCAGAAATACTGCGCAAGCAAGTCAGAAAGAGTTGGCAAGAGAAGATCTGAGCGTGGGTATTGAACAACAAGTGCTGTGAGATACTCTTCTAAGATATCTTCACGCGGACGCTGGGTCTTATTTATCATCACAGGATCTGCTTTAATAATATCCCGCTTGGCAATTTTTTCAATTTCACGCGTAAGTGTCTCATAAGATGTATTAAGCGTTTTGGAAAGAAGATGCAAGTAATGTTCTTTTACAATTTCATTTGAAATTTGTGCAATGTGTGGAAGGAGCTCTAGACCAATATGTTTTTTCCCCTCTGCACTATCTTTAGAGTATTTTTGCAGTGTTAGCTCAAGAATCACATCGTAAACAGGAATATCGTGTTTGACTGCTTTTTTAAATGCAATTGCATCGGTTTTTATTGCTTCATCTGGATCTTTTCCTCCAGGAATAGCAATAACTGTAGTTGTCATCCCTTTTCTTTCTAAAATTGATAGACTTCTTTTTAGCGCTTCTTGACCAGCACTATCGCTATCAAGACACATAGTAATTTTATGGGCAAATCGAGAAATAAGGCTTACTTGCTCGTCAGTGAGTGCTGTTCCTTTAATAGCAACAGTGTTTGTGATTCCTTCCTGAAAGGCTGCAATAACATCAAATTCTCCTTCCATAATAATAGCCTGATCTTCTTTTTTTATTGCCTCCTTACTACTATTTAGGCCAAAAAATACACTTCCTTTATGATAAATAAGTGTTTCGCGCGTATTAATATATTTGGACCCATCATTAGTACTTGTCAGGACTCGGCCAGAAAAACCAATAATATTCCCTCGGTGATCATAGAGTGGAAACATAAGCCTGTCATAGAAAAAATCAACAAGTCTTCCATTTCTTCGCGTGACAAGTCCCGCTTCAAAAAGATCATCTGCTTTGTATCCTTTCTTTTCTAAAAGATAACGAGTCAGTGCATTTCCACTTCCTGGTGCGAATCCAAGCATGTAGGTTTTGATTGTCTGTGGTTTTATTTTTCTATTTTCTAAATAGGCTAATGCTTGTTTGCCAACTGCATGCTTGGTAAGTAAAAAGTGATAAAATTCTGCCGAAATTGCATTTATTGTATACAAGAGTTCTTTTTTTGTACTGGTTGCACTATCAAATCCTTTTTGTATAAGGGTAATTCCTGTTTTATCTGCCAAAAAACGCAGCGCTTCAGGAAATTCCATATGCTCATATTCCATAAGAAACGAAAAGCAATCCCCTCCTTTACTGCAGCCAAAGCAATGCCAAATTTGTCTTTCTGGAGATACAACAAATGATGGAGTTTTTTCGCCGTGAAAGGGGCAATTTGCTTTAAAATTTTGCCCCATTTTTTTTAATGGGACGTATGACTGAATAAGTGCAACAATATCGGTCTTATTCCTAACTTCGCTAACTTGATCCATATGATGTCTGGCCTTCTATTGTAGCACCACCAAGCAAAACCTGCAGCGGCAAGAAACCCAGATGTCATAGCTATAGGCTTGATTTTTAACAATTCATGTGCTATTGTACAACCTATGTCAGCACCAGGAGGAAAAGACCATCCGTTTGATCCTAGAAAACTTGCCGGACTTAAATCCACAACAGAAAGGCAAAGTAATGGAGGTTTGCTTAGAAGATTTGGTAATCAACAAGAAACAGAACCAACATATACTCAGCTTCGCTTAACCCCCGAACCCAGACATAGTCAAATTCTTTATAATCTTTTTGCTCGAATAGAAAATACAGAAGGAAAAAGAGGAATTCCGAATCAATATGTAACTGATCAAGGCAAGCCCACAATGCAAATAAGTATTCCTGTCACCGAACTTTTCCAACTTATTAGAAATGCAAGAGCGCTTGATAATGATCAGTTTGTAGCACTTGTCGAGAGAGTTCGAGATGTTATAGGCAATACAGTAACTCAACTTAGTCTGCAAGAAAGTTATCAGACATACCTTTCTCTAAACGTCCATGAAGATAAATTAGCTGCTCGTGAAGAATGGAAAAAAGATGCAGAAAGACATATTAATAATATTTTCTTTGCTCTCGAGTTAGAAAGATTAGGACAACTAGATGGGCTTGATCTCGCAATCACTCCAGAACAAAAAGCACGATGCGGCATGGATAATGTCAAAGATCTTCGTGCTGCTGCAGAATTATTAAATATTTTATTTGTGTATGATTCATTACAAGAAGCAACTGCATTACATCAAACATTTGATATGCTCCCTGATGAATCTATAATGGATGCTGTAACACAAAGGACAGGTCCTAAGGGAATGAGAGCAATGACCTCTCAACAAGCAGAGGCAATTTTTGAAAGAGTTAGAGCAGGACTTAGAGAAGCCCTTTCTGACGAAGCGTTTAGAGGAGTCTATGGGAATGACGAGGCTCTTCAACAGCAAGGAGATACTTCAGCTTTAGAAACCCCAACTCTACCAAGAAAAGCTATTCTCCAACCCCTCCCTGATGAAACAGACGGCAAAGGATATATTGCAGATCAACCAACAATAGTTCATGGAGAAACTCTTCGTACTCCTACATCACCTGAAGATACTACCCCAAGAAGAACGCCAAAACGTGATGATAGTGGAGAATAACAATAATCTTCCTTCGCCTTGCTTTTCTTTTCAATCCCACGTACAATAAACTCCGGTCATGAGAAAGTCTACCCCTGGATTTGCAGACGTTTTAGTAGGGCTCCAATACGGTGACGAAGGAAAAGCCAAAGTCATTGATCTTATCGCACAAAATTATGACATTATTGCAAGATTTAATGGTGGAGCAAATGCCGGACACACAATAGAGACAGACAAAGGTCGTGTGTCACTTCATCAAATTCCCTCTGGTATTTTTTATCAAGACAAACTTCTCTATGTTGGCTCTGGATGCGTTGTTGACATGGAAAAAATGGTCAAAGAAATCCAAGAAATAAAAAATTTAGGAGTCGATATAAAAGATAGGCTTTTTATTTCAGACCAAGCATCTATTGTTCAGCCGCATCATATTTTAGTTGATATCCATACAGG
>PPGL01000075.1 GCA_003173915.1 Candidatus Levyibacteriota bacterium
GCAGGTGAGGAGCGGCAGGACCCCAAAAAAGATTCTGGACAAACCATGTCTGCCGACAGGCAAGCCAGAATGACGAATGAAGAGCTTACTGAAATTGTTAATTTTGCATTCGTACCTCTTACTGAACTCGAGCAAGATATAAAATCCACAGGTTTTTATCATAATAAGGCAAAAAATGTTGGAGCCGCTGCAAAAGTTATTCTCGAAAAATATCATTGCGTACTTCCTAAAACAATTACAGAGCTGACAGCTATTCCTGGTGTTGGACGAAAAACAGCAAATGTTTTTTTAGGTAATGCGTATGGGATTTATGAAGGAATTGCTGTTGATACCCATGTTACTAAACAAGCGCAACTTCTTGGTCTTACAAAAAATACAAATCCAGAAAAAATCGAGCAAGACCTTATGAAACTTTTTGATCAAAAAGACTGGTTTACCCTAACCTATCTTTTAATAGAACACGGACGAAATATGAGAAGAAAAAAGAGTGATCGAGAGATATGTAACGACTCTCATTGCATTCTTTGTTCGTAAAGTTACTATTTCACTGTTTCCATACCACACTCTCAATAATGGAACAAAACAGTATGAAACAACCATTTTTCAATCAATTTCTTCCCATTCTTCTCACCATTGCGACATGTATTTTCTTAGTTTTAGGGATATATCTTGTCATTTTTGGTCTTAATCTCCTCCCAATTCAAGATAAAATTGTTCCAAGTATTAGATGGCCAGATATTCTAGTTGGACTTACAATCTATTTAAAAACATCTATCGACTTTGCTCTTTTTCTTGGTAATCTTATGCAAAAGTATCAAGGAGTGAAAAATAGGATAGCAATCGAACTAGGAACAGCCTGCGGAAATGGTCTAGGGACTGCAGTAATTCTCTGCATCTGGACATTTTTCAAAGAGATTCCTATTCTTTTGGTACTTATGATTTTTCTTGCAGCGATTGTTCTTTTTCGTATGGCAGAGGAGAGTCTAGAAGAATTGTTGCAACACTACTCTCCCCCACCAATAATAAAATCATGCGTGAAGTTTCTTATCCGAATTCTCGCAGCAATTTCGCGCGTAACAAAGCCTGTTACTTCTTTTATTCTCCCCTCCTCTCCCCTTATAAAAGGCACAAACAAAACTTTTTCTGGTTTGCTTGTCTTTTCTTTAACTATCCCATTTATTCTTGGCTTAGACGATTTTGCAGGATATATTCCTCTTTTCTCTTTGGTAGATATTTTTGGGTTTGCAACAGGAGTATTTTTTGGACATATGCTCTTAACAACCTCCTTATTTGCAGCACCATCTATAACAGTAAAAGTAGTAAAGCATCCAGTTGTTGTTCTTTTTGGAAGTGTTGCATTTATTAGTATTGCATCTCTTGGAATAATTGAAGCCGCTCACTTATTGCAAGGTTATTTTTTCCCAAGATAAATAGAGAATGTCGTATCCGAATTAACAGTACTATTGTAAGAAACATAATTTTGTTTTTTCTCTAGATTATCGCTTGTAGAAATTACCTGATACGTGTCTGGGTATACAAATGAGAAAATATATGGATAGGTATCTGTACCTGGTTGTTTAAAAAATTTTAATGAGTATGTTGCTGTGGTACTGCTTGGATTTACTGCTTGTTTTATAATATAGGAAACCGTAATTTTTCGACTTCCCTGCTGCTCAACAGGAATAAAAAAGCCATAAAGTGCTTTGCCTTGTTCAAGTGTCTTATCAACTTCCAGCCCAATAGGAGGAGTAAATGTTTTTTTCTCATACACGAGAAAATCTGTTACAGCAGGAATTATAGATTGATCCTGTCCATCAATACTTATTCCAGTGACGTTTGCACTATCTGGCAGAATAAATCGGACATAGCTTCTATATTCTCCTGTATACACATCTTTTGACGTACTTTTATTGACCACAGTCAGCGTGGTATTCCCCTCAATATCTCCAGATGCTGTCAGCGTAGCATGTTGTTCAACGCTTCTATCTACGTAATAATTTACTTTATTGACCCCAATATTTGCTTCACTTATTCCCAAAAAATCATTTATTTCTCCAGATGGTCGTGGATCCCACAATGTTGAAGAAAGATTATTTGCCGTAAGAACATCTTGCTCAGATGCGTTTGCAGAGGCAAAAAGTACATGTTTTTCCTTAATTGATGCTAACACTGATTGTGCAACTTTTTCATAAGCGGTGTTTGAATTAATTTTATCTTTAAGAGCAGCAAATACGCTGCTAAGAAAATCTTTCTTCTGTGTTGAACCAGGAAAAAAGTCTTTCTCTGCGTGAGTCTCGGTAAGAATAAAAAAATTATCTGCAGTTACTGTTTGATTAAAGTCTACAAGCTCAAGTGGACCAACAACAGAAAGAATATTTTTAACAAAAGATAAATCAACACCAATGACTCCATCCACTGTTTGACCTGTTTCTAAATGAAGCATTTGCGCAGCAAGAAAAGCATTTTTGGAAAAATCAACATCAAAGTTACTATCGCGAAGATATAAATGTACAGTTCCCATATAACGTCTGATTGGAAAAGGCGGCTCCACATGTCCTTTCAACTGACCATCTGCATCATAGACATCGTGGATTGAAAAATCTTTTACTTTCCCATTATCCATTGTTAAAAGTCCGTATGACCCAATAAATCCACCTCCTGGGCGAAGTTCGGCATTATTTTGGAAAAGTATTAGGTATGTTTTTTGCTCTGTAAGAGCAAGTGCTGAGGGCAAAATCTCTGAAACATTCACAACAGGCGTGATTGCTTGCAACACATCAGTCAAATGCGTATTGGTATCCTTTGGCAAGAATGATGATGTTGCAACAGCCTGAAGTTGTGCATAGCCGTTTCGAAACTGTTGCACTGCTGCCTTTATGTCTTCTTCAGATGACATGCTCTTTCCACGAACAACATTTTCAACAGTTAGTGCGGATGTGATAAGATTTTCTGCTCCTGATGCAAGAAGTTTGCCAGAAAGTGATTCTCCCCCCCAGGAAAGAGACCAAGACGAAAAAGGAGGGATAACAGCTTCAAGTGAAAAAACACTATTTGCTTCATCTGAGATAGCAAAGGAATCCTCCGCTGCAATGATGGACGAATTTGCTTCTGAGAATTGTCCTGATAATCCTTGATTTTTTGCAGAGAGCAAGAAAAGTTTTCCTATCTGAAGAGCCGAAAATGTTACAAGAAGTGGTAAAAGAATAAGTGTAAGAAAAAATCCTACAAATAATAACACGTACGGACGATTTTTCTTAGGAGAAGCATGCGGAAGAAGTGGTGAAGAAAAAGTTTCTACCTCACGCGTTTCTGTCTGCTCTGTTAGAGTACCAAGAAATTCTTCAAATGCTTTTTGGAGTAAATCAAAAACAGGATAATTTTCTGGCAAAACAAATTCTCCTTCCGATCCTTCTGCCTCTTCATTTTCTTTTTGTCCATCAGACTGAAAATCAATGGTAAGAGATGGATTTGCCTTTTGCATTGCACGAGCAACGCCAAGTTCGGTTACTGCAAATTTTGGATAGAGATTAATAACAGTTGTTTTTTTTCTACTCATAAATGCGTATTGGAGTAAAAGATCAATTACATCTAAATACGCAATTGGATATACCTTGACGAGTCCCATGTTTGGCAAAAGAAGTTTTTGTGTTTTTTTTGCTTCTTTAAAAAGTCGTTCAATAACAAATGCGTGTTTTTTAAGAACAGGAATGTTAAATAAATCTCCAACGACTGCGACAAAGCCATAGATAAGTCCCCGAGAGAGAGAAGAAATAACACGAGAAGATACTTTTCTTTTTTCTACAATAATGGAGAAAAATGACCCATCATACTGAGCCTTTTTCATGCATGCAGATAATACATCTGTCTCTTTCTTCTCGTCTGTTAGTATATAAAAGATATGGGAATATTGATCTTCCGGCATATCTGGCATTGGTTCTGTAAACGGAAGATGTAAAACATTCTTGCTCTCTTCTGGCACACGATTGCTGACAAAAACTACCTGCGTTTGGTGACGAAGTTTTTCGCATAAACCAAGACCGATACTTCCTTCCCGATCAACAATCAGAACAGGCAGGAAAGCGGTTTCCTCAGTTGTAACAAGAAGAGAATCCCCCATGAGATTATTGTAGTAAGCTTATAAAAGATTGTCTAGCGCAAGGTTAACCATTTTATCTGCTTCTTTATTTTTTTCTCTGGGAATATGTGTGTAACTAATCGGCGTGGCTATTTTATTTTCCACTTCACGAATTTTATACATAAGGGTACGTAAATGTGGTTGTTTTATTTTAAATACTCCTTTTAATTGTTGGCATAGTAAAAGAGAATCCATAAAAAAATCAATTTTTTCGTACTCCCCTACTTCTTCTTTATGTTCTGCAATCCAAAGGAGTGCTTCAAGTACTGCTGTATATTCTGCAACATTATTTGTTGTTATTCCAAGAGTCTTTCCAATTTTTTTTATCACGACCTCTCCTTTTAAAATCACAACACCAGATGCAGCGGGACCAGGATTTCCTCGTGACCCACCATCTGTAAAAATTGTGATATTATTTGTCATAAAACTTTCTCCCCCAAAATAATTTTCCCCATAATACAACGAGTACTAATAATTCTCCAATGCCAGTAATAATACTTGATGCAATATAACTAAATTGTGGAATAAACGCAAGATTTGCGATGACATTAAAAATAGTTAAAAGAAAATAGACAGTAGCAAGAAATTTTTGTTCTTTTTTTGCAATTAGTACCCACTGCAAAATACTTGTAACATAAAACACAGGAAGACTAAGGAGAAGAATTCGTAATGGAACAACTGCTGCAGCAAAATCAGGACGAATAAGTTGTAATGCTGGTGCTGCAATCCATACAGGGATTAAAACAACAATAGATAATAAGAAAAAAATACCGCTATATTTTTTTATGTTGTCTCTCATGCCACTAACATCTGTTACTTGCGTAAGAAGTGATGGATACAGTGCATTGGAAAGGAAAAGGGGAAGAGCAATAAAAAAATCAAAAAACTTGTACGAAAGGTCATATTGAGCAACGTCTGTAGAAGGTTTAAGAAGCGATAATAAAAACATATCAATTCTAAAATAGATCATATTGCACACTAACATAAAAGTGATTGGGAGTGTTTGTACAATAAGTTTTTTTATAAATTTTGTATTAATTGCAATCGGAAGTACGTGACGCTTTGCAAAAAATAGTGCTGCTATACTTTTTACAACACCTCCTAAAACAAAACAGGAAAGAAGAAGCGGCAACGATGTTGTAATTCGCGTTACACCAAACACTAGCAAAAGCGTTGCAACCGATCCTGCAAAAGATGCAATCATAAAAAATTCGTACGAAAGATTTTGCTGAAAAATAACTGTTGCTGTATATACCAAAGATTCTGTAATAAGTGTCAAAGAAAAAATACTAATGCCAACATGTACTGCCGGAGAGAAACCTGTTCCTGTGACAGAGTTGTATGGCAAAAATGCTGCAATCAGATTGACAATAAGCAAAAGAATAATTGAAAAAAATGTCCGTGTGTAAAATAACTCTGAAAATCGATCGTTAGCATCTTTTTGTTGTAAAAAAACAGCATTTAGACCAAAGTCAGCAAATAAATAAAATAACGAAACAAATGCCGTAACTTTTGCAAAATCTCCATATCCTTGTACGCCAAGCGTCCGGGCAATAAGAACAGTAATAACAAATGATGCTCCTGATGTGACAACCCGTGCGATTACTTGAAACAGTGTATTAGCAGCTACTTGCTGAAACAAACGCATGAGGCTATTGTATCACGCCTTGTTCCTAGAGGTGAGAATAAGGTTCCAACATAAGCCTATGATAACTGCAACAAGCAGTTGCCCTTGTTGGACTGTGAGAAAATAATGATCAAGTTGTCCAAGAAAAAGGATACTTACCAAACTTACAAAAAGTGTAGTTCTGTAAAACGTTTGCGAAGTCTCTTGAAACATTTTTTTTATTGTTTTATACAAAAACCATATTGTCAAAAGAAAAAAAGGAATTCCTGCCGTTGCTATAAGAAGTAAAAAAATATTGTGGACAGGTTGTAACAGAAGAAAAATGGACGAATTTTTACTACTTTGAGTTACGTTTGTGAAAAAATTCCCGAATCCTACTCCCAAAACAGGATGCGAGACAATCATCCGAAGGGCAGCAGTTGCTAAAAACTCTCGTTGTGTAATTGACTCATCTGTTAAGGAAAAAGTAAACCGCCCGAGAAACATTGGGAATAATGTACTAAACAAACAAAGACTACTAATTCCAATTCCTATACTAGAAAAAGTTTTCCAGAATGTTTTTTTAAAACGGGTCAGAAGATAAACAACGACTAGTATAACTGAGAGTATGCTAGCACTTCTGCTAAAAGATATAGCAATTCCCATAACAGCTACTACACAGACCATAAGAATAAGTGGAAGCATTTTTTTTGACGTGCGTTTTTCTAAGAGTCCAAGGAAAAGAAGAATGGATATTAGAACATGCCCTGCAAGAACGTTTGGATGGGGAAGTGTTCCGTATGGACGAAGAATCAGCTGCCCATTAATCGATGCATTTGCAATTCCTGGTGTATTACCGGAAAATGTTCTTTCCCCAAAAAAATAAAATATACCTCCAAGAGACCGTGCATAAATAAATTGTGCCAATCCGAGTAGTGATTCAAAGACAATGCCTATACCAAGCATACAAGCAGTCAGAAAACCTATTTGTGATTTTTTAAACGAATATGCAATTGACAAACTTAAAAACACAAACTCTACAAATTTTATAAGTGTATACCAACCAGACAGGGGAGAGGATGAGAAAAAAATGCCAAGTGAAACAAAAAGAAGTACAAGGAAAAGGATTTTTGGAAATCGAATGTTTTTTAGCGAAAAGAAAATGTATAGACACGCAAGAATATCTGTTAGATAAATAGTTGGAGAAAGATAATCAACCCGAATCCCCTCAACAAAAGAAAAGGAAGGCCAAAAATGTTTTCCAAGTTGTGTTGGAAGAAATAGAATGAGAAGTAAAAAAATGATGGATTGAATTTTTTCTTGACGAAGAGCCGCAGAAAATACTTTTTTTCTTTGGAGAACAAACCGCTTATTGTTTTGGATAAATCGTAAGAACACGATCGCGTCCCTCACCAGTTGATTCTGTTGTTACTTCTGTATCCTCTTGTAAAAGCATGTGGACGTATCTTCTTTCCCAAGACTTAAGATTTGGCAAAGAAACACCATTTCCATCAGCAATAACTCTTTCTTTGGTCTCTCGGACAAGATTATCAAGATATTCCATTCTATTTTTCTTGTATTCTCCAACTTCCAAGGACACTCTTATATATTTCCCAAGTTTGTTGGCAATTGCCAAAGAGAGAATAAGTTGTAGTGCTTCAAGAGTTTCTCCGTGATATCCAATAAGCATACCGTTTTCTTCTGTTTGCAACATCACTTCTACGCCTTCTTCAATTTCTGTAATCTCAAAGCCAGAAGAAACACCCAAAACTGCTAATAGGTGCATTACTGTCTCGTTGATAATTTGTAAGTCTTTTTTGTCCATTTATTTTTTCCCTCTTATTTTGTCAATCCATGGAGTGAGTCCACCCCAGCTCCTGGAAATCTCGTATTGCTGTATGATACCAAAAATCGTGAAAGTATTCCAGTACAAAGATAATCCTAGAGGTAGACTCCATGAGAAAAATCCAATCATAACAGGGAATATATATAATGATTGTGTCTGCATTGCGCTAGAGAAATCGTCTTCTTTCTTTACTTCTTTGACTAACGCCTTATTTTTTGTTTTTTTTGCATCTTTCTCCACGTCATCTATTTTTTCTTCAAATACTTGAAACATCATTTTCGATTGAATAAATTGGAATGCAGCCGTTGCAAGAGGGAAGAGAAGAATAGCAACGCCAGCTGTTGCAATCAGTTTTGAGGGAGACACACCAAGTGGCAATCCAAAAAAACTCGTATTAATAGGTTCTGTTAGTCTGAGCGCTGGAAAGTAAACTGTTTTGTTTATTTCTATAAGTAATTTATGAGGATTTGTATTTACCACGTGCTGGAGTACTCCATATAATCCCCAAATAATTGGGAGCTGAATAAGCGCAGGTAGACACCCCGCTGCAGGATTCACCCCGTGTTCTTTATACAGCTTCATTGTTTCTGCCTGAAGCGTTTTGGCATCATCTTTATGTTTGGCTTTTAATTTATTAAGATGTGGAGTAATTTTTTGCATTTTTTGAGAGGTACGCAGTTGTGCTGAGGTCAGAGGATAAATAATAAGTCTTATTGCAACTGTCAGAAGAATAATGGCAAATCCCAATGCATTTGCAACATGCATTGTTGTTAGAATTCGATAAATACCAACAAGCGCATTGAAAATAGGGAGGTAGAGAACATATGTATAAAACCATCCAAAAATGTTCATTGTTGTTGTATTCTAGCAAATGGTTGACAAGAGAGCAAACGTTGGAAGGCTAATACACCACCTTTTCTCACTCCATAGTATGTAATAACACGTTTTGCATATCTTGAACACGTCTCCTCATATCGACATCGTATCCCAAGAATCGTTGTTAAAAATGGAGATAAAAAGATTTGGTAGAAAGAAATTACACCAGTCATTCCTCGCACTAGTGTATTGTTAAGAATTTTTGTAGGTGTTTGTTTATTTCCTCGCATAATACGTTTGTTTTTTCTGTAACTGCTGCCTGTTTTAAAACAAACAGCATATCCTGCCCTTGTAAAAGTGTTGGATGAACCTTTTCAACACATACACGAAATCTTCGTTTGGTTCGATTTCTTATGTGCGCTCTTTTACTT
This sequence comes from Candidatus Levyibacteriota bacterium, assembly GCA_003173915.1. Next base: position 8,835 of record PPGL01000075.1, read on the forward strand.
ATTTTCTTTGTCACCACAAACCCATACCGATTATACATCAAATGATTTTTTGTAATTTTTAATAGAAAGAGAGGAGAAGCAAAAACCTGTGCCTGAGAAAGAGTAACTGCTGCAGGAAGTCTGAATTTCTTGGCAAACATTATTTAGAAAGCGTCTTTCGAGACTTTGCGCGTCGGCGCTTTAACACTTTTCGTCCACTGTGAGAACTCACTCGAGCACGAAAGCCGTGTTTTGCTTTACTTTTGCCGTGTTTGACTGTTCTGAATTTCTCCATATGGTAATTTTATCAAATATTCCTCGTTTTGTCTATTTTGCCTGCGAAGCAACTTGAAGAACTGTCTGCTTACCTATTTTTCTTACTTGATATCCGCTATTAGGAGTTGTAGGTCTGTCTCCAAAATCGAAATTGAGAACAGTTGCTCCCGTTACAAGAGCCTTCCTTATATTTGGCGTTACTGGCTCTGTGGTATATGCTTTTGTTGGACCAGCAACTTCAATAATACCACCTAGTTCTTGTGGTGCGTATTCCCTAAAATCGGCGGCAACCAAATGAAGCATTACTTGCTCTTTTTTCCCTGATTCAAGCTCCAAAAAGAATGATACATCATTTCCTTGTAAGGTAACTTTCGGATCAAAAGTTCGAATACTTGCAAGTAGACTTTCTCTCAAAGATTCACTGGAAAACTCCAAATCTACCATATCTATCTCGCGTGCTCCTAGCGCAAATGGAAATTGCCAATCACCTGCTGATCCAATATATGCAACTTTCCCTTGCAAAAGGTCTGGTTCGTGTCGATGAACATCAAGTGCTGTCTCAACTTTTTCTAGAGTTGCAATTGGGCCACCGATTGTTAATGAAGTAATTGATCTCAGTAGTGCAGCATATGCAGGAGAAATCTCTGATGCGTTCTGAATTGCAGCATCTCTATTTGCAAATGCTTGATTCATTTGATCTGTAAAGTCCGTTGTATCAACAGGTTCAGGTTCTTCTCCTGGTTCAGTAAAAAATCCACCAAGATTTTTTTCTTCAGTCATAGTAGGTGTAGTATAGCAAATTTTTACATTTTCCCCTTGACAAAAAGTTATCCACATTATTTAATGGCTGGTACAATGACTCACGATACAACTACAATTTGGGACGCTGTCCTTGCAGATATTGAACCTCAAGTCTCAAAAGGGAATTTTTACACACTTTTCAAGCCAACAGCACTCCTGTCACTTGAAGATCATATTGCAACAATTGCAGCCCCTTCTGCAATGATCATTAATTTGCTACAAAAAAGGTTCGGAGCAGTAATTAAATCCTCTCTGGAACAACACGCCAACGAGCAAAATCTTGATATCTTGTTTATTACAAAAACAATTTCTGTAAAAAAATTAGAGGAGAAAAAAGAAGAAGATGCTGGTCCACTTTTTTCCACACCTACTGCACCACTTACCAAACCTGTTGGACATTTGCCACGAGTACGCCCTGACTTTACCTGCCAAACCCTTGCTGTGTCACAATCAAATCAGCTTGCGTATGTTTCTTCACAAACAGTATCCGAACACATCGGCCAAACATATAATCCACTGTTTATGTATGGCCCTGTTGGCGTTGGCAAGACACATCTCATGCAAGCAATTGCAAATGCAGTCTATGCAAAAAATCCGGATGCAAAAATTATTTATATCACCAGTGAGGAATTTACCAACGAAGTTGTGGAAGCAATTAGAAGCGGGGATACAGCACGGATGAAACGACGGTTTCGAAGCGCAACCCTTCTTATTATTGACGATGTACAATTTATTGCAGGGAAAGATCGTGTCCAGGAAGAATTGTTCCATACCTTTAATTCTCTTATCGATCAGGGAGGACAGATTGTGTTGTCCTCAGACCGTCCTCCAAGCGAAATTAAAAAACTCGAAGCTCGTCTTTCTTCTCGTTTTGCTGGGGGACTTACCGTTGATATTGAAGCACCAGATTTTGAAATGCGGACTGCAATCATATTA
>PPGL01000079.1 GCA_003173915.1 Candidatus Levyibacteriota bacterium
GAGAAATGGATGTTGACGGAGCACGACTTACTACCGCTAATGATGCGCGGTGTAATTGTCCGCAGGTAATTTACGAGTTAGAGTCGTATTCTGACGCGCCTGTAAATTACATAAAAACGAATAGAAAAGGAGAACTTGGTGATCTAATGCTTGCAATTATGAATAAAGCACTTTCTTCTTCTCCAAAATTGTACTGGGGACCATTATTCCAAGCACTCATTAATGATACAGCCCAAAAACACATACTTTTTGATCTGTACGATTCTGATGCACAACAAGGCATAGAAGCGCTCAATTCTGCAGGAAGGATTGTCCCATTTGATGGTGATTACCTCCACGTTAACGAAGCAAATTTTGGTGGAGCAAAATCTAATCTCTATGTTACCGAGACGGTAGACCAAAATTATGTACCAAAGCCGGATGGAACAATTTCCAAAACCGTTACTGTTAATTATAAAAATCCATATCCACCATCTGACTGTAGTTTGTTGACAGGAGGACTTTGTCTAAATGCTGTACTTAGAGATTGGATAAGGTTTTATGTACCAAAAGGAAGTGTTCTGACAAATAGTGTAGGGTCTGAAGTAAAAATGATTTCCTATCCTGAATTAGATAAGACGGTATTTGAAGGATTTCTGACTGTTAGACCTCAGGGAGCTGCAAGCATATCGATTACTTATACGTTGCCATTTAAGTTGTCCGGTGGTTCTCCACTTCCTGCAATGTATCAAAAACAACCAGGGACTGATGCAAATGTTTACACGGTGAGTGTAAATGGAAATCAAGTCCAACAATTTCCACTAGATACAGACAAGACAATCAAACTAAACTTGTAGTTTATGGTTAATAGTTAATGGTTTAGCGTAGAATTTTACTATTTACGCTCTTCACTAACCCCGCTCGAACGTTTCCCAAAAATTTGTTATAGTAGAAGTACATGAGAACAGTTAAGACAACGGGAATTATCTTAAAACGTCGCAACATCGGAGAAGCGGATAGAATTCTGACAGTATACACTCGTGAAGAAGGGAAAATTAGTATTAAGGCAAAAGGAGTGAGAAAAGTCACCAGTAAGCGTGCTTCACACATAGAACCTCTTAACAAGGCTGTACTATTTATATATAAAACAGGTGGAATGCCTGTACTTACAGAAGTGGATACGCTTGTTTCCTATGATAATGTTAAAAAGAATTTGGCCCGTGTTGGACTTGCCTACCATATTTGCGAGCTTGTGGATAGTTTGTGTCCGGAAGGACAAGAAAACGAGCAAGTATTTGCTCTTTTAGAAAATATATTAGAAAATTTGGGTTTACAAGAAAAAGTAGGAAGTGCAATTCATGCATTCGAAATTGATCTTTTGCAAAAACTTGGTTATATTTCTGGCAATGAAGACTTATCTGGTGCAAAAGCATCCCAATTTATAGAAAATATCTTAGAGCGAAAGCTCAAAACTCGCCAAATTCTCCCACAACTTCTATAGATTGCAAAATACTTAGTAAAATCCTATAATTACCCTCGTGAAACCAAATGAATTAGCAGGACGACTTTCTGCAATGGATCGCATTCAAGCAAAATTGGGTTTGCGATTTGAAAAACCGTCTTCAGAATTTGTTGAAGGTGTGCAAGCAAGAGTTAATCGAATTGCAGGAAGTCTTGGTGTAGAACCAGTTAAGGTAACGCTTCCAAAATCTGGAAAATTTTTATCACAAAGTCTCACAACAGATCAAAGACAAGTTGTTGACAATGAATTAGGATCTGTATATGCAGCAGAAAGTGTTGCTTTGCAAGAGAGAATGCTTAGTGAGGTTAAAATTGGTGAAACAGGTGAAAGAATGGTTAGATTGGATGGAGATGATGGAGTTTTTGCACGAGAAGACGTGACGAATGTTACTTTTAGCAATACAAAGTTCGCGCCGACGGCATTGAATGGGTGGGCTGGGAAGAGTCGTGTTTACTGGGTTCGAGAACAAGTTGCCACAAGATTAGTAAACGCAGCAAAAGCTTTAGCAGCAGAAAATATTACAATGCATATCGAAGATGCATTCAGGCCAGAAGGAGTGCAAGAAGGATTATTTTTACGAAGAGTTACTGCAACAATGCAAGATCATCCAGATTGGTCACAAGATAGAATTCTTGAAGAAGCAAGAAGTAAAACTGCAGATAGGCCTGGTATTGCTGGTCATACAGGAGGCGCTGCTGTTGATATTACATTATTGGAAAATGGGGAACGTTTGCCACTAGGAAATGAGTATCCACAAGGAGGCGCCCTGGTTGCACTTGATTGTCCATATGTTACAAAAGAAGAATGGGCTACGAGACAATTATTTGCTGCAACCATGAGAATGGCAGGACTTACCGTATATCCTGGTGAAGATTGGCATGCATCTTTTGGTGATAATTTTGCAACTGAATCGAAAGGTCCAACAATATATGGTCCAATAAGTGGTTTTGATTCAGCATCAGGAGCAGTTATAAGTCGTTCTGGGGATTACAGAAATCCTTTCTTTACCATAGACGAAATACAATCACGATTGCGTGATCTTTCTGTTTGACAGTAATTTCATGTTTTGATATGATGCATATGATTTAGGCGATGAAGAGGTGGCAACTTGGAGCTAAAAAATCAGACAAGAGAATAAAGTAGGGTGGAACCACGATTGACTCGTCCCTATACAGGTGACGGGTTTTTTTGTGTTTTATTTTTTGATACTATGAATACAATGGAAAATAAAATGGACAAGTTGGTAGCACTCGCAAAACGGCGAGGGTTTATGTACCCTGGTTCGGAATTGTATGGTGGCGTTGCAAATACCTATGATTACGGTCCAATGGGGACCGAACTTCTTCGAAACATTAGAAATCTCTGGTGGGATACATTTGTGCATAAGCGTAGAGATATTGTAGGACTTGATGCAAGTTTGATATCTCACCAAGAAATTTGGAAAGCCTCAGGGCACACTGCTGGATTTGCCGATGCAATGGTTGATTGTAAAAATTGTAAAGCGAGAATGAGAGCTGATCATTTAATAGAAAATTTTTTAGAACAGAGTTCGTCTGATGAATTAAAAAGCAAAATTTCAACTAGAGAAGATGCCTCAAAGCTTAATGAAATTATAGACAAAAAGAAAGTTGAAGGCTTGTCGACAACAGAACTAGAAGGTTTGATCAATGCATTACAAATTCCATGTCCAAATTGTGAGGAAAATAAGGGGGATATGTGGACAGGCGTGAGAAAGTTCAACTTACTTTTTCCAGTGCATCTTGGTATTGTTGAAGGAGATCAATCACTTGCTTATCTTCGTGGAGAAACTGCGCAAGGAATGTTTGTCAATTTTCAGAATGTTATTAATTCCACACGTGTCAGGTTGCCATTTGGTATTGCTCAACTTGGTAAATCTTTCCGAAACGAAATTACACCTGGAAATTCTGTATTCCGAACATTAGAATTTGAACAAGGAGAAATCGAATACTTCTTTGATCCTGAGAAAACAAATTGGGAAGAAAAATTTGAAGAATGGAAAAAACAAATGTGGGAATTTGTCACTGTTCGATTAGGTGTTCAATCCGAAAATCTTCGCTGGCGAGTACATACTGATGAAGAACGATCATTTTACAGTAAAAAGACAGAAGATTTAGAATACAACTTTCCATTTGGATTTAAAGAATTATGGGGGCTTGGATATCGTACAAATTACGATTTGACGCAGCATCAGACACATTCTGGTCGAGATCTTTCTATACTTGATTCACAAACAAATAAGCGAGTTTTGCCACATGTCATTGAACCAGCAGTTGGAATTAATCGCTTGTTACTCATGGTTTTGGCAGATGCATTTACAGAAGATACAGAAAAGAATCGAATTGTATTAAAACTTAAGCCTTCTCTTGCTCCAATAAAGGTTGCAGTATTTCCTCTTCTTGCAAATAAACCAGAGTTGACAAAATTAGCAGAAGAAGTCTATACAGCGCTAAAATCGCAGATAAACGGAGTGGTGTCTTGGGATGATCGTGGAAATATTGGCAAACGTTATTTGGCACAAGATGAGGTTGGAACTCCATTCTGTGTCACCATTGATTTTCAGAGCTTGGAGGACAACATGGTAACTGTCCGAGATCGAGACACAGCAGTGCAAGAAAGAATAGCGATTGATAATCTTGTGTCTTTTTTGCAAGAAAAACTACAGTAATTATTGCTCAATTGTTTCATTGTTATATTGTTGAAATGGTTGATTTGACAAAATCTGATGAATTGATAGAATAATCCTATGAAACAAAAAAGGCTTCTTGTTATTTTGAGCGCTGTTCTTGTTCTCCTTATTGTCGTTTTTGGCGCATTTCTTTTTGTTAACAAAAATTCTAGTTCTTCCCCAGAACCTGTTGCGCAGGAAAATCAAGTTGTTCCATCTCTTAAGCCAGATGACATTGGACTTACTCTTTCTTTAATTACTTCTGGCAAGTTTGCAAATAATGGTGTGGATATGAAAATTACCAAAGTCGGAGATATTGCTTCTGTTGACTATGAATTAGCATATGTTTCAAAAGGAGATATTCCTCGAGGAGCCATAGGACATGTAGATGTAAAATCAGGAGATTCGCAGATAGATCAGCAATTAGCATTTGGTACGTGCTCGGATGTTTGTCATTTTGATACGGCTGTACATGCTGTAAAATTGACATTAAAAGTTACCAAAACAAACGGGAAAGCATTTCAAGTAGAAGCTCCCTTCCAAATGCCACAGTAATATGATTGCTGCTAGTATCCTTTTTACACTTCCGCTTTCAACTAATTGGGAAGAACTCAAAAAAATTGCTCAGACGCGTGCTAGAGATTTGTACCAAGGAATGCCAGGACTTAAAACAAAGGCGTTTGTTCTTAATGACAAAACAGGTGAATACGGAGGATTATATATTTGGGAAAACAAAGAATTTCTTGATGCCTTTCTTAAGTCAGATACATTTAAAGCATCGCAAGAAAAATTTGGAAAACCAGAAATAAAAATTTTCGAACTTGCCGCACAAATTCAAGAAGGAAAACTACAGGAAGTCTAATATCTCCGTTAGGTCTCTTAAAAATTTAAGGCTAAGATTTCACCCCTTGTGTTTATTTTCTGTGAAATCAGCATATGTAGTGCTTGATTTTTCACGAAAATCGTATCAAAATGGGAATATCTGGTAAAAAGTGGGAAAAAATGGTCCACTTTTGTAGCCAGTGGTTCTTGCTGTGTAAATGAACTATGTTGCTTGGACAATTTGATAGCAAAATTGGTACAAATGGACGAACAGGATTTCCAAAGAGATTTCGGGAAGTGCTCGGCGACAAGCTCATTATTACACAAGGATTTGAAAAATCTTTAATTGTTGTTTCTGAAGAAGGATGGAAATCACTTTTGGAAGGGACAGAAGGGCAACCATTTACCCATTCTGATGCAAGGCAAACACAAAGATTTTTACTTGGAGGCGCAGCTTTTGTAGAACTAGATGAAAAAGGAAGATTTATTTTACCTGAGTATTTGCGAAAATACGCTGCCCTCGCAGAAGATGTGATGTTTATTGGGATGTCAAGATTTGTCGAAGTTTGGGATAAAAAAAGGTGGGAAGAATATAACAAAGAATTACAGGGAAATATTAACGTAATTACACAACGCCTGTCCAGAGAGGGGAAGAATGAGTGAATATCATGTAAGTGTACTTTTACAAGAAACAATTGAAGGACTTGATGTTGGGCTTGGCAAAAAATATATTGATGCAACACTTGGTGGTGGTGGTCATACAGGGGAAATAATACGTAAAGGTGGGAATGTTTTGGGGATTGATCAAGATGAAGATGCGTTAGAGTACGTTGCCAATAAATTTAGAGTTCAGAGTTCAGAGTTCAGAATTGAAGAGAAGCTTGTACTCGCGAGAGGGAATTTTGCAAAGATTGATGCAATTGCAAAAGAACACGGGTTTACGCAAGTAGATGGAGTCTTGTTTGACCTTGGCATTTCAAGTCATCATGTTGATTCGCATGAAAGAGGATTTAGTTTTTTACGAAATGCCCCGCTTGATATGCGCATGGATACAAGTCTAGCAGTAACAGCTGGAGATTTAATTAATGGGCTAACAAAAAGTGAATTACAGGAATTATTTGTAAAGTATGGAGAAGAAACACATGCAAAAAAAGTTGCTGAAGCAATTGTTTTTGCTCGAGAAAGTAAAAAAATAGAAACAACTGGCGAACTTGCGGCAATTGTAAAAAGAGGATATCCGCCGGGATTTTATAAAATTCATCCGGCGACAAAGGTATTCCAAGCATTACGTATTGCAGTAAATGACGAGCTCAATAGTATAAAAGAGGCTTTACCAAAGGCATTTGGGCTTTTGAAAAGTGGTGGACGGATTGCGGTTATTTCCTTCCATTCGCTTGAGGATAGAATTGTGAAACAGACGTTTCAGCAATTGCTGGTTGAGGGAAAGGGAAGACTCATAACCGAAAAGCCAATTGTTCCGTCTGAAAAAGAAGTTGAAGCAAATAGGAGAAGTCGAAGTGCAAAACTTCGAATTATTGAAAAAATATGACAAGATCGAACATAATTTTAGTAGTCGCAATTGTTGGAACAGTATGTTTGTCTTTGGTACAAATTATTTTTTCCAGTGCATTTGCAACAGATGGTATCGAGCTGACAAAATTACAAACAGCGCAAGCGACATTAGAAACTGAAAATAGTTTGCTTAGAGAAAGAGTATACACTGCTTCTTCTTTGACTACTATTGTTGCGGAAGCAGAGAAAATGGGGTATACAGAAGATGAAAAATCGAGACTTATTTTGTCTAGCCCGCTCCCGATTGCATTAAACCAATGAAATGGCGATTTTTGGCAGTTTTACTATTCTTTCTTGCTTCATTTTTAGGTATTTGGGGAAGATTGTTTTATTGGCAAATTGTAAAAGCTGACGAACTCTCCGCAGCAGGACAAGCACAATACACACAAAGAATGGAGATACTTCCAAAAAGAGGGGATATTTTAGCATCAGATGGATTTCCACTTGTCACCAATAAGTTAACATATCTTTTATATGCAGATCCTCAATCCGTTAAAGACCCAAAAGAACTTGCCGATACCCTTGCAGGAATTTTTAAAACTGATTCTGCATCATACAGCGCACAACTGACACTTCCTAACCGCGTATGGGTTCCACTACAACCAAGCGTGTCAGAATCTCTAAAACAAGATATAGAGAAAATGAATTTACCAGGTATAGGATTTGAAGAAACACCAACTCGATTTTATCCTGAAGCATCTATGGCAGCACAACTATTGGGATTTGTAGGAAAAGATGAAAATGGACAAGATAAAGGATACTTTGGCGTTGAAGGATATTATGACAGACAACTTCGTGGGCGAATTGGCCAAACAACTGTTATTCGCGATGCGTTTGGACGTCCAATTTTTTCCAAACTTACACAGGATTCAGGCCAACAAGATGGAAGAAGTGTAACGCTTACTATTGATAGAGTTATACAATATTTACTCGAACAAAAACTGCAAAACGGTATTCAGGAATATGGTGCAGAAAGTGGTATGGCAGCAGTAATGGATCCAAAAACGGGAAATATTTTGGCAATGGCAAGTTTTCCTTCTTTTGATGAGCAAAGCTATTGGGAATACGACGCCAGTGCATATAAAAATCCATTTATTACTGATACCTACGAGCCGGGATCAACATTTAAACCTCTTGTTATGTCTGCTGGACTTGATGCTGGAGTGATTAACCCAACAACAAAATGCACAATTTGTAGTGCTCCTGTGCAAGTTGGAGATTATGCAATTCATACATGGGATGATAAATATTTCCCTAATACAACAATGATTGATGTTATGCAACACTCTGATAATACTGGAATGGTATTTGTTTCAGAAAAATTAGGAATTGATAAAATGCTTTCTTATTTACAAAAATTTGGAATTTGGCAAACAACAGGTGTTGATTTGCAAGGAGAGTTTAGTCCAGACCTCAAACCCAAAAATCAGTGGTATCCTATTGACGTTGCGACAATGAGTTTTGGACAGGGGATTGCAGTAACACCAATGCAACTTTTGGATGCATTTTCTGCTATTGCAAATAATGGAGTCCGAATGGCACCACATGTTGTTTCTTCTATCCAAACTCCAGATGGGCAAACAATTCCTATTGCTCCACAAGCAGTAGATACGCCAATTTCTGAGCAGACTGCAAAAGTAATGACAGAAATATTAGTGAATGCTGTTGATAATGGTGAAGCAAAGTGGGCAAGGCTGCATGGGTTTAGAATTGCTGGCAAAACAGGGACTGCATCAATTCCTGTTAATGGACATTATGATACGTCAAAAACAATCGCTTCATTTATTGGATTCGCACCTGCGGAAGATCCAAAATTCACCATGCTTGTAATTCTTACCAAACCAACAACGTCAATTTATGGGGCAGAAACAGCCGCACCAATTTGGTTTGATATTGCAAAGGATATTTTGGCTCATGATAATATTTCTCCAACAAATGACGATCAGTGAGCAAACTGTTCACATCTTTTCATTTATAAATTCAATAGTATCTCCAAGACGTATGTAATTTTTGATTGTATTGTCTGGAAGTTCTAAAATCGTATCAAATAGTGGATTCCAAAAAAAGACTCGATTGGGAAGAAGATGTTCTTTCAGTGCAACAACTGTTTGCTTTTTATTTAAAATTACTACGTCAATTGGAAACCTGAGTCCAAATGTATGAATTCCAAAATGTGTTTTTATTAAAAGTGTTTCTGGTTTTGATTTTCCAATTAGCCCAAAAGTTTTTCCTAATAGGGATGTAGATTTAACATATAGTTTGATAATTCTCATATACTCATTATACAAAATATCATTTCCCTAGCACTTCCCTAGCAATCAACAAAGTCCATCTACTGCTGAAGGGGTTAATAATATCAACCTCTACTGCGTAAGAAATATGTAATAAAATATTGCATTGACATTGTTTGTTTCTCTTTAAATCGTTTTGTGGTTATCTGATACTGTTGACCAAACAAGTTTATTTTAGTATATTCGCATTTCTAATGCCTGCTCTACTTTCTAGACGAACCATACTTTTTTTTATATTCTTTATTGCGTTTCTTTTTACTGCTGGAATTTTTGTACAAGTTAGCGCGGAGGATTCTGTACTAACAAATTCTTGGCATCTTTCCGCACAAAGTGGTGCAGTAGAAGACTATCAGCGGGTTGATCCGCAAATCCTACAAGGAAAATCAGCTATTGCTATTACATATAATATGCACGGAACATGTCTTCTCCCAGGGGACGCCTCTGCTATTGTTTTTGATCAAAACGGATGGAAATATATTTCCCTTGCAAGGTATGGACAAAATTGTAAAGACGGAGAGCAGACTGTATCGATTCCTCTTAGTGATTTTAAAGACATTGCCAACGGAACTCCTCTCAATATATCTATGCCGCTGACTGGATATTTTCATATCAGATTTTGGAATAATAAACCGTACTTAGTAGATATTACAAATGTTTCTTTAATAGCAAATAGTTCTCCTACCCCGACAGTAACGACTGTTCAATCACCAATATCTACAACAACGCCTACTCCAACAGTATCTATACTTCCAATACTTATTCAACCAACAACTCAGACTTCAAATTTAGGTACATGGCAGATTCAAAGTATTGATGCTATGAAAGATACAAAGGATGCAATTTGTGGAAAGCGTTCAAGTACTTGGATAACACAATGGGTGCAAAAAGCAAAGGAGTTAGGAGCGAATTATGTTGCTATTTCGACTCCATATGAAAATCCAAGTTGTGGTGATTCCATTGCATATGCAAAGCTATGGGTGAATATAATTCGTTCACAAGGACTTCATGTATGGCATAGACATATGCCACTTGCGTTTGAGGGGATTTACAGTGTTGCAAAAAATAAAGCAGATTTTCTCCCACTCATACAAAAATATATTGCCTCAAATCCTGATTTGTTTGCTCCTGGTGATATTTTTACCCCAATTCCAGAACCGCAAAATGGTGGGATACAAGGAGTTACCTATTGTGCAAGTTCGATCTGTCAATTTACAGGTGCTGCAGATTTTAATGTATGGCTTCGAAATGCCATGACTGTTTCTGCAAATGCATTTAGTTCAATAGGCATAAAAAATATAAAGATTGGGTATTTTGGATTTGATGGTTTTACTGCATGGGGAGATAACAATCCAGATTGGCATGGAATTTTGGAAGATGCAACTATTAAGCAGATGGGAAACATTACCATTGATCATTATCCAGAACTCGTTCATGAAACAATGGATCAAGGACTAACCGAATTACAAAGTCGCTATCCAAATATTCCAATTGTTATTGGAGAATGGGGAACAGTTACTGGTGGAAATACTGTACAACAAATTCAAGATGATATGGGAGCTGCAAAAAAACATGGTGTAGTAGGATTTAATTACTGGCAGTTTGGTCCAGAAGGATCGGGCGAGCAGCTAATTGATAATAACTTTAACAATCTTCCCGGCTTTGCCGCAGTACAATCTTTTTATAAATAGTTTTAATTCACAAGTGTTCTCTAGATAATTGGTGAAGTAAAAAGTTTATGTTTTAGAGAATATTCAAGTCGATTAAGAATTGATGAAGAGTATTCTTTAGAAGTAAAATCAAATTTTGGTCGATAATATACTTGACCCATGGAAAATCCGTCAAGATAAGAATACATGCTTTCAATAATTGCTGGAATATCTTTGCCACTTCCCGTTGCAAGTCCTAAAATATTGTCATATCCGGCAGTTAGCAAATTTCCATTTTTTGTTTTTTTGTATACGTCGTATAACCAAATATGTTTTTCAACATCTTTTTTAACAGCTACAGAAACATCTTTCAATACATTTCCATTATTATCGCGCAGTAAGTTAAAAAGTGATATGGAAGATCCTCCTATGGTTGAAGAAAACGGATTTTTCTCTTGCGAAACACTCGAAAAAAATGTATGTACCGAGCCTACTTGCTCAAAATAGGTAAAAATTTGACTATAGCGAGGACGATTTGGACAAAATTCCGCAAAATACATTTCGTGCGTTTTCCCGTTAATTAAAATTGCTGCATCCCAGAAAAATAGACCTTTGTGTTTTTTTGCGATTTCATCAACGATTGGAGGAAAAGCAATATCATGAATTGGATTTTTCATGCTAATTGGGATATTTAAATCTCCAGCACACCCAACTTGAAAGGACATATTGCCACTGCCAATGAATTTATTTTCTAAATCAAACGCACAACTAATGGCTTTCCCGTTGTAATATACTTTTTCAACTGCAATTTCGACAAGATTTGGAATTTTGAGTTCAAGGAAAATTCCGTAGGTTTCAAAAATATCTTTAAATAATTCTAATGTATCAATTGCCTGTTTATTCCCAACAGATGGAATATCTGATTCAGGAACAAAAGTTGATAAAACATCACTTTGTGTTTTGACTACCCATACTTCTTTTGCTTGTTTTAAAAATGCAATTGCTTCAGTTATTTTTTTAAAAGTCATTTTAGGTGGAAGTAGCAATTTTGGATAATATTTACCAACAAAATCTTTTGAAAGGTCCCTATCCGTTTCAAAACTTCTATTTTCAGCAGTCGGAAAGTTTCCATGAAAGTTAAGGTGTCTAACCTGATCTGAAAAATTAAAAAGAGTATTAGTTTCAAAAAATAAAAAATATTCTTGAGGATTACTTACTGTTTTTAACTTATCAATAAGTTTTTGTGCAGGAATTGTTTCTACAATATTTTTATAGAGTCCTAAGCGAAGTGTTTTATCTTGTTTGTTTTCTGTCTCGTACAATTTCTGTTGAGATGGAGTTAGGAGCTCTTTTTCGTTTTCTACAACACCTATTATTACATTATGACCTTCTGCAATAAGTTTTTGTGCAATTGGCAAGCCATTACCTTCAAAAGTAAAAATGCAATAATTCATAAATGAGAATTTAATGTAAATAATTTTTTATCCAAGCAATATTGTAACCTATTTATAATTGAAGATGAATAGTCTTTTGATAAAAAATCAAATTTTGGACGATAATACATTCTTGTCATTGCAAATCCTTCAACATTTTTGTATAGATTATCCACGGCGTTTTCTATTGTCGACGCGCTTCCAGTTATAGGCGAAAGATGCATATCATATCCAACTGTCCTAACAGAAACTTTGCTAGATTTTTTATAAACATCATACGGCCAAGAATGTATATTTGCATTCTGTGATAAAGTGATTGAAGCATCAGGTAATAGTGCGTCATTAGCATTTCTTAAAATATTAAACAGCATAAGTGAAGCTCCTATTGTATTTTTTTTAAGTGGATTTTTTTCTTTTACTAAAGCTTCAAAAAATTCATGAACAGAGTTTGCTTGTTCAATCTCTGTGAAAAAGGAATTATACCCTGGCCTATTTGGACAAAATTCTCCAAAGTAGATATCATCGGTTTGTGGATCAATCAGAAGTGATGCATCCCAAATAAATAATCCTTTATGTTCTCTGGCAAGCTTGTCAACAATTGGAGGAAAACAAATATCATGAATCTTTGAGTTCATAGATATTGGAAATACCAAATCACCAGCGCATCCTACCTGCATAGAAAGGTTACCACTGCCTATAAATTTATTTTCTAAATTTATCGTCATGCATAAAGGTTTACCATCATAATAAAATTTTTCCGGAGTTACTTCTATTATATTTTCAATTTTTCTTTCCAGAAAAAATCCTGATTTTTCATAGCCTTCTTTAAAAACATCAAGTGTTTCAAGGAGTTGTTCTTTTGCAAGGTTTTTGTCTCTAGTTTCTGGGACAAATGTAGGAATTGCATCTGTTTGACTTTTAAGAACCCAAATACCTATAGAAGAGTCTAAAAATTTCTTTGCTTTCTCAATAGAAAAAAAAGTATGTTTTTCTGCAATTTTTAAATGGGGATAATATTTTTTAACAAACTCTTTTGCCTTATCGCGATCAACTTCAAATAATCTATCTTCTTCTGTGGGAAAATTTCCATGAAAGCCTAAGTCTTTTAGCTGCTCTGCATAATAAAATAAATTATTTGAATCAAAAAAAAGAAAATATTCTTCTGGATTTTTTATTGCTTGTAATTTTTTCAGTAAAGTATCTGCTGTTGTTTTTGGTACCATATTATCGTATCGTTTTAATCGTAAAATTGCTTCTGCAGCATCTTCTGTAATTCCCGCCTTAACTTCTTGTTTGGTGAGAGTTTTTTGAAAATCTTTCACTTGTCCAGTAAGCACTTCCTGACCTTCTTGTAATAAATGATATGCAATCGGAAATCCATTTCCTTCAAAAGTAAAGACTGCGTATTTCATAAATTAAAATGTAACAGAAAAAGGAAGAGGGTACAATCCTTTTTTTAGTCCATAACGCAGGCGGTTAAGGATAGATGTTGGATATTCCATTGAAAGAAAATCTGATTTTGGACGATAATATACATTTGCAAGAAAAAATCCTTCCACATTTTTGTATAAATTCCTTACTGCTTCATCTATTGATTCTCCACTTCCTGTAATAGGTGCAAGTTGCCAATCATATCCAACAATTCGCATTCGGTCATTTTTTGTTCGCTTATATATATCGTATGCCCAAATATCTTTTTGTGACACTTCCGAATAATCAATCGATGCTCCTGCTAGGACTCTTCTTTCTGCTGGATCTCGAGAAAGATTAAAAAGAGTAATTGATGATCCAACTGTCCCAAGTGTAAATGGATTTTTCTTAGCGACAACCGATTCAAAAAAATGATGTACTGAAGGAAGTTGGGAAAGTTCGGTAAAAAAGGAGTTATACCCTGGCCTATTTGGACAAAATTCTCCAAAATAAATATCTCCAGTTTGTCTATTAATAAGTAAAGAAGCATCCCAGAAAAACAGACCTTTATGTTTTTTTGCTAGCTTATCAACGATTGGTGGAAAAGCAATGTCATGAATTTTTCCTTCCATACTAACAGGAAAAACCAAATCCTGTGCACATCCAGTTTGCAAAGATAAATTTTCACTTCCTAGAGGTTTATTTTCAAAATTTATTGTCATAGCGAGTGGAATTCCGTCGTAATAAATTTTTTCCGGAGTGATTTCTACAACAGAATTAATTCGCTGCTCAATAATAAATCCAGCATATTCATAATAATCTTTAAATGCTTCGAGGGCTTCAATAATTTGCCATTTAGCAAGTTCGGGATCATCTGTATTTGGTACGACAGTTGGTGCTTCTACAATTTTTCCTTTTAAAACCCAAACACGAGTTCCGTTATTTTCTTTTAAGAATTTTTTTGCTCTTCGTATTGAACGAAATTCATGTTTTTCTGTTATATTGATATGGGAATAATATTTTCGTACAAAGTCTTTTGCTTCATCGCGATCAACTTCAAACAATCGGTCTTTCTCCGTTGGAAAATTACCATTAGTAAATCCCATGTCTTTGGCTAAATCTGCATATCGAAATAAATTGTTATAATCGAAAAAAACAAAATATTCTTGTGGATTTTTTATTCTCTTCATTTTTCGTATGAGTTCTTCTGCAGGAATTCGGTTGACGAGGTTTTTATATAATGATAATCGACGTTTTTTTTCTAACACTCCTTCTTCTTCTTCAGTGCGCTTTTCTGCTCTTGTTAAAACTCCGGCTTTATTCTCAACGATTCCAACAATTACTTCTTGTCCTTCATCTTGGAGGTGTTTGGCAATAGGTAAACCTTCTCCTGCATACGTAAAAATAATATATTTCATTGCTTGGCGTAATTAGTAAAAAATATTAATATAAGTAAGATACAGAGTTATGAAAAGAATGTCAATAAATTTTCTTGATTATTTATAGTTCATAGTGTGTTATTCACAGTTCATAGATAAAAATACAAAACACCTGGAGTTTGCGTATCAATGTGAGTATAATAAGTATATGTGGCAAAGAGCAAAGAACGTTTATCATTTATTTGTTGCAATTGGTGCGTCTGTTTGGTTTGGTTTTCCAGGAAGAAAACTTAAAATTATTGGTATTACTGGGACAGATGGTAAAACAACAACAGTCAATTTAATATTTCATATTTTAAAATCAGCAGGTAAAACAGTTTCTATGGTTTCAACAGTTGGTGCAAATATTCATGGAAAAACACTTTCCCTTGGATTTCATGTTACTAATCCATCATCTGTTCCTTTGCAAAAATTTCTTAAAAAAGCAGCGGAAGAAGTGTTACAAGACAATTATTTAGTGCTTGAGGTTACATCGCATGGACTTGATCAAAATAGAGTGTGGGGTATTCCATTTGTAATAGCTGGAATAACCAACATAACTCATGAGCATCTTGATTATCATAAGACATACGAAAATTATGTTAAAACAAAAACAAAATTATTACATGCAGCACCTATTATTGCAATAAATAAAGATGACAAATCGTTTCCGCTTATTTTAAAAGAACTTGGTAATTTAAAAGGAAAAAAAATTATTACCTATGGTTTAGACAATAGTGACATAACAATTAAAAAATATCCTTTTGCACAAACTCTTCCGGGAAAGCATAATATCTATAATGTTTTGTTGGCAACTGTAGTATGTAGAGAATTAGGAATTTCTGACAATGATATTAAAAAAGCTGTGGCGTCGTTTGTTTTACCAAAAGGCCGAACAGAAATTGTTTATAAAAAAGATTTTACTGTTATGATTGACTTTGCTCATACACCAAATTCTTTTGAAAAATTATTATCATGGTTGCGACCGCAAGTAAAGGGAAAACTTATTCATGTTTTTGGAAGTGCTGCAAGGCGTGATGTAAGTAAGCGTCCGGAAATGGGAAAGTTTGCTGAAACATATGATGACATTATTATTCTTACATCTGAGGATCCAAGAGATGAAAATCCATTACATATTATGGATGATATACAAAAAGGCATGAAGAATTCTAAAATAAAACATATTGTTCGAATTCCAAATAGACAGGAAGCAATAACAACGGCAATTGGTATGGCAAAAAAAGGAGATCTTGTTTTATTAACAGGGAAAGCACATGAAACATCTATGAATTATGGACATGGAGAAGAACCATGGGATGAGTTTGAAGCAGTAAAACTTGCCTTGAAAATGAAAAAAAATTAATATGAAAGAAGAAGTAAATGTTCACTCCGTATGTTTTATGCAACAGACGCTCACCGTCCAAGTTCGCTCAGTGAAATTTGATCACCATTCGTTTCTCTTCGTACAATTCAAGCAAGATCAAATTTCAGTGCTGTTGCAAAACCACACGGAGTTCTCAAAAAATAAATGAAGAAAATACACTTTATTGGCATTAAGGGAGTAGGGGTTGCGCCACTTGCAATTATTGCAAAAGAAGCGGGTTTTTATGTAACAGGATGTGATATTGCAGATGATTTTATTACGACAGAGCCTCTTAGAGCTGCTGGCATTACTCCTTTTGTGGGATTTGATGCCTCTCATATTTCAGATGTTGATGTAGTTATTACCACAGGAGCACATGGAGGATTTGCCAATCCAGAAGTTGTTGCAGCAAAAGAAAAAGGAATTCGTGTCCTTACACAAGGAGAAGCAGTTGGAGAATTTATGAAAGGTACACTGTTTGGGAAAAAATATGTTGGAATTTCTATAACAGGTTGCCACGGAAAAACAACGACAACCGCAATGATTGCAACAATCCTAAAAGTAGCTGGGAAGGATCCATCGTTTATTGTTGGTACTGGGCATATTCCGTCTCTTGGTGGTTCGGGACATTTTGGGACAGGAGCATATTTTGTTGCTGAGGCGGATGAATATGCAACCGAACCGACAGTAAATAAAACCCCGAAGTTTATGTGGCAATTTCCGACTTTCTTAGTGCTAACGAACATCGAATTTGATCATCCAGATGTGTACGAAAATCTTGATCAAACAAGAAAAGCATACACATTGTTTACAAAAAATATTCAACCAGGTGGTGCACTTATTATTAATGGAGATGATCCTCAGTCTGCAATATTACTGAATTCTTACATAGGAAATATGTTAACGTTTGGTTTTCAACCTGAAAATATGTATGTACTTCGTGATGTTATAAGCTCAAAAAATCACACTGCTTTTTCTGTTGTAAAACAAGGCAAATCGCTTGGAGAATTTATTGTTGGCGTACCAGGGGTTCATAATAGCCTTAATGCGCTTGCAGCAAGTATTGTCTGTTTAGAAATCGGAATTTCTCCTGAAGATATTCGAAAAGGACTTGCAGCATTTTCCGGTACAGAAAGAAGACTTGAGTACATAGGAAAAATTCCATCTGGCGCAATACTGTATGATGACTATGCACATCATCCGACAGAAATTAAAAAGACGTTAGAAACGTTAAAAAATTTATATGTAGACAAGAAAATAATTTGTCTATTTCAACCCCATACTTATTCAAGAACAAAATATTTGTTCGATGAATTTATTTATTCATTTGAATCTGCAGATGTAATTATTTTAGGAGAAATCTATGCATCGCTTCGAGAAAAAGTAGATACGTCTGTCTCTTCAGAAAAACTTGCGCGCGTATTACAAAGTATGGGAAAGGATTGTGTAGTCATGAAAACATTAGCAGATATGATACAATATGTACGAGAAAAGCGCTTTAATGAATCGTTTGTTTTAGTGACGATGGGTGCTGGAGATATTTATAAGGTTGGAGAATCTCTTATTGCTGAGTAACTCTGTGCATTGTTAATTTATTCCTTGGTATTGTGTTCTTGTTTGCAAAATTATTGTATGGAGAAATTTATAGTAACAGGTGGGAAGAAACTTCATGGGACAATTTCTATTTCAGGAGCAAAAAATGTCGCACTCAAGACACTTGTTGCTGCTTGTCTGACAGAAGACGAAATAATCATTCATAATGTTCCTCTTATTTCTGATTTTTTTGTCATGCTTGAAATCATGAAGAGACTCGGAGCAGATGTTTCCTTACATGATCATACAATAAAAGTTAAAGTAAAAAAATTTACCACCTCTCGCATTTCTTTAGAATCAGCTGCGAAAGCTCGTACATCAGCAATGTTTATTGCTCCTCTTCTTGCGCGAATTGGTGAAGCAATTATTCCAAATCCCGGCGGATGTCGCCTTGGTGCCAGACCAATTGACCGAACAATTGAGGGCATTTCAAAAATGGGAGCAACAATTGATTACAATCGAGATGATGGATATTTCCATGCCAAGAGATCTGTTTCGCAATTACATGGAATCGAATACACATTTAAAAAGAATACCCATACTGGAACAGAAACGCTTATTTTAGCTGCAGCAATGGCTCATGGAACAACAATTCTCAAAAATGCAGCAGAGGAACCCGAAATTGACGAACTTATTGCTCTTCTTAATGCAATGGGAGGACAAGTGTTTCGCTCGGGATCTCGAGAGATTACCATTCACGGAGTTGATAAACTCCACGGTGCACAAATTAGCATTTTGCCAGATAGAAATGAAATTGTTACATTTGCAATTGCTGCATACATTACAGGTGGCGACATTACAGTGAAAAATGCGCGGAAGGTTGACTTGCATTCATTTCTGCGCTCTTTAGATACTGCTGGTGCAACATACGAATTTGTGGGAGATGACATCCGGTTTTTTTCAACAAATACATTACAAGCAACGGATATTACTACATCTGTCTATCCTGGATTTATGACAGATTGGCAAGCACCATGGGCAGTGCTTATGACACAAGCTCGTGGAAAATCTATTATTCATGAGACTGTTTTTGAAAATAAAATGGGATATGTGTATGACTTAAAAAAAATGGGTGCACATGTAGAATTATTTAATCCGACAATTGATCACCCAGAAAAAGTGTATAACTTTAATCTGTCTGATGATGACCCTTCATTTTTTCATGCTGTATCAGTTAATGGACCAACACCGCTACATGATGCAGTTGTGACAACGCTTGATATTCGAGCAGGGGCAGCTGTCGTGCTTGCT
Source organism: Candidatus Levyibacteriota bacterium (assembly GCA_003173915.1). The sequence goes on from PPGL01000079.1 coordinate 18,987, forward strand.
GCACTTTCGGCACATGGAACAAGTACAATTTTTGGAACAGAAAAACTTGACAGGGGGTACGAACAATTTGAAAAACGTTTGTCACAGCTTGGTGCAGATATTAAAAGAGTGAAAGAAAAGTGAAGAGTTTGGAATTTTTAAGTTAATGGTTCAGAGTCAATAGTTCATGGTTGGTAGTTCACGGTAAATAGTTCATAGTTCGGAGTTAATAGTTCATGGTTAATAGTAAATAGCTTAAAGATAATAACATTATGCAAGCAGTACTTCTCGCAGCAGGAAATTCAAGTAGATTTATTCCGTTTACTGGAATTGGGCATAAGTCGCTCATTAAAATTATGGGTAAAACCATTTTAGAGCATACGATTCTTTCTGTTAAGAAAAGCGGAATTACAGATATTGTTATTGTTATTGGGAAGGATAGTCCAATACCTCAAGTTGTTGGTGATGGGAAAAAAATTGGAGTAACCATAAATTACGTCACACTTCCAGAAGCACTCGGTATGGGAGCTGCAATTATGCAGGCAAAAGAAAAATTGCAGGAAAAGTTTTTTGTCGTTAATGCATACCATATGGAAATCGAACAATTTGCTTCCGACATGCAGGCACTCCAAACAACAAGTGATACGGTAGTTCTTCTTGGAAAAGCAGCAGATGGACATAGCTACGGATTTTTACAATATAAAGACAAAATGGTGACAGCAGTGGTCGAAAAGCCAACAGAAAAGCTCTCCAATGCATTACAAATTGTTGGTATCTATCTTCTCAATAAAACATTTCTTGCAACACTTGAAAAAACACCGCTTGAGCATTATCACTTTGAGACTGCGCTAAATACCTATGCGCAAGCAGGGAAAGTTCGTTTTCTTCAAACACAAAAAAGCACGCTGACGCTTAAGTATGCATGGGATTTGTTTGCGATAAAAAACTATTTGCTTTCACAGCTGACAAAATCATTTGTCTCTCCAAATGCTGTTGTGTCTCCTCACGCAATTATTAAAGGTAATGTGTATGTTGAAGAAGGTGCGACAATTCTTGAAGGAGCTTGTTTGAAAGGCCCATGCTATATTGGCAAACAAGCATTTGTTGGTAATAATTGTGTTGTTCGTAATGAATCGATAGTTGAAGAAGGAGCAGTTGTTGGGTCATTTCTCGAACTGAAAAACACAATCCTTATGGAACATGCAACAACACATACTGGTCTTATTGAAGATTCAATTATTGGAAGAAAATGCAAAATTGCAGCGGGAATTCTTACAGCAAATGTACGGCTTGATAGAGGACCTGTTATGGCTGTTGTGAAGGATGAAAAAGTAAGCTCGGGATTGACATCTCTTGGATGCATTCTTGGAGATGGAGTGCGATTTGGTGCACGTGTTACCACAATGCCAGGGGTAATAATTGGAGAAAAATCAATGATAGGCCCATCGACAACAGTAATGAAAAATGTAGCACCACTCACAAAGTATTACACTAAATTTGCTGAAATTGTTGAGGAAATAAATGAACAATGAAAAAAGTAGTACTATTTGATATTGATTTTACTCTCTTTAATTCAAAACGCTACCGAGATAGATTTACAGAACAAATTCAACAGCTAATTGATTATAAAGGAGACGACTTCGGGCAAATATCTGAAGAAGTATATCAAGCACTTCGAAAAAATCTTGCCTATTTTGACCCGCAACTCTATTCAGAAAGACTTTCTGAAAAATTACAAATTCCTATAGATGGGAAAAAAATTGAAGAAATTATTCTCAATGAGGAGTTGATGGAAGAATCGTTATATGAAGATACAATAGAAGTGCTTAAATTTCTGGCCAAACAAGAGGGTCTTATTCTTGGAGTTTTTTCTGCTGGACTTATGCGCGCGCAACAATTAAAAATAAAAAAATTGGAAAATTATTTTCACCGCGATCATATTCATATTTTTGAATTTAAAAAACATCATGCATTATCCGAGATGCTAGAAAAATATAGAGACGATGAAATTGTTATTGTTGATGACATGATACACGTTTTATATGAGGCAAAAAAAATTCGCTCAGATATATTTACAATTTGGATTAAACGTCCTGAGAGAAGCACTCAAGATAGTCGTATTGATAATTTTGAGCCAGATAGTATAATTAGATCCTTACGTGAAGTTGTGCCAGTTATTGTTTAGTAAATGTAATTAAATTAGTATACGTGGAATATTTGGAGCGGACGAACGAAGTGACGGAGCTCGCCTGCGAAACAAAGTGAAGACAGGCGTGGAGAGATATAAATTTTAAAGTTATGTGTGGAATTTTTGGATACATTGGACCTCGAAAGGATGCAGCATCCATGATTTTTACTGGCCTAAAAGGACTAGAATATCGTGGCTATGATTCATGGGGTATTTCTGTGAAAGTTAATGGGAAAATTGCCATGGAAAAACACGTTGGGAAAATTGGCAATACAAAAATTACACTTCCTGAAAGTTCAATCGGTATTGGACACACAAGGTGGGCAACGCATGGTGGGGTAACAATGGAAAACGCCCATCCTCATATGGACTGCACAAAAGAGATTGCGGTACTGCATAATGGGATTATAGAAAATTTTCAAGAATTAAAAGACGAACTTCTTGCAAAAGGACATACATTTTTATCTCAGACAGATACAGAAGTGGTTCCTCATATGATTGAGGAATATTTAAAAAAAGAAGATTTTCCTACAGCTGTTAAGAATACATTTAACAGACTAAAAGGGTTAAATGCTATTGTTGTTGTACACACAACTTCTGATTCAATTGTTGGAGCAAAAAATGGTTCGCCGCTAGTGGTTGGAATAGGCGATGGCGAATTTTTTATTGCTTCCGATGCCGTAGAGATTGTTAAATATACAAAAAAAGTTATCTTTATTGAAGATAATCAAATGGTTGTACTTGGTGAAGCCTTGAAACTTTTTTCATTGCCAACAGGAAAGGAAGTATCGCCAATTATTAATACTCTTGATTGGGAATTTGAGCATTCAGACAAAGGAACATACAAACACTTTTTGATTAAAGAAATTTCCGAACAACCACGAGTTATCAAAACACTTGCTCTCAGTAGCGAAACAGAAATACAACAACTTGCTAGTATTATTCGTGATGCATTCGGAACATTTATTCTTGGATGTGGTACGTCTTCTTATGCAGCTCTTGCCGGAACATATCTTTTTTCATCAGTTGCAAAAAAACATGTAAATTTTTCAATTGGATCAGAATTTAGCTATCTAGAAGATTACCTTACAGACAGGTCTCTTGTCATTCCAATTTCTCAATCTGGTGAAACGATTGATATTATTGAGCCTGTTGCAAAAGCAAAAGAAAAAAAAGGAGCAAAAATAGCAGCGTTAACAAATGTTTTGGGATCAACTCTCTACCGTTTGGCAGATGTAAAGATACTTCTGAATGCTGGTCCAGAAAGAGCAGTTATTGGAACAAAAAGTTTTATTGCAATGATAAGTATTTTGCTTCTTACAACATATGCACTGTCTGGAAAATACAAAGAAGGACAAGCACTTCTGTTGCAAGCGGGCAAAGATGTTGAAGAGCTTCTTATGCCATCTACACGAAAAGAAATTAAAAAGCTTGCTAAGCTTCTGAAAAATAAGGAACATATTTTTGTTTTGGGACGGGGATTATCATACGCCACAGCACTTGAAACAACGCTAAAATTAAAAGAGACTGCTTATATTCATGCAGAAGGATTTGCAGGTGGAGAATTAAAACATGGTGTGATCTCTCTTATCGAAAAAGGAACACCATGCATTGTTATTGCACCAAATGATAAAATCTATGATGAAATTATTTCTAATGCGCAGGAAGTAAAAGTACGAGGTGGATTTATTATTGGTATTGGTCCAAAAGCAAATGCTGTGTTTGATATTTTTCTACAAACTGCAGATTCCAAAGAGGCGACGATGATTTCTCAAGTGGTTATTGCGCAACTCTTGGCATATGAGTTGGCACTGGAACGCGGAATAGAAGATCCAGATAAGCCTCGTAATCTCGCAAAAAGTGTCACGGTAAAGTAATGAAGGCTTCCTGTTGAGTATAATAAGTGTTCATTTAAGTTCAATTTCTCTGGTTTTTGCAAGCAAAAATAGGTATAATAAGGAAATGAAGACGCCAATAGTCATTCTTCATGGGTGGGGATTATCTGGTGGTAGATACGAAGCATTGCAAAAAATTCTTAAAAAAGAAAAATACACGGTATATGCTCCTGATTTACCTGGATTTGGAGAGGAAAAACTTCTCAAGCCTGTTATGAACCTCGATGACTATGTAGGATTTGTTTTTCATTTTCTTCATGAGAAAAAAATAAAAAAAGTAATTTTTATTGGTCATTCTTTTGGTGGTCGAGTAGCGACAAAATTTACCTACAAGCATCCAGAATATGTTGAGAAACTTATTTTAACTGGTGCTCCTATTATTCGCGAACCACTGTCTTTGAAAAAAAAGCTCATTGGCATTATTGCTCGAACAGGAAAAAAGATTTTGTCCTATTCTCCAATTCAGGTTGTTGAATTTCTCTCATGGTTTGCCTATCGAATAATAGGTGAATGGGATTATTTTAAGGCAGGAGATATGCGACCGACTTTTATAAAAATTATTAATGAAGATTTGTCTGAGATTCTTCCTTCAATTACTACTCGTACACTTCTTTTGTGGGGAGAATATGACACATTTGTCCCAGTAGCAATTGGAAAAAAGGCATCAGCAAAAATGCCACACGCATCCTTTATTGAGATTCCTCTTGCAACACACAAATTACCATACGAAAAACCTTCTCTTTTTGCACAGGAAGTTTTAGCATTTATTCAGTAGTATGACAAATACATTTTTTTCTATTGCATTTATAGGGTTTGTTTTATGGACTGTCAGAAATGTCTTATTTTGGACAGCGTTGTGGCAAGATAAAGAATACCGTCTTGATAGACTTTTTGTTCATCTTCGAGAGACACTTCAGGGGAAAAGAATACTTGTTTCCTTCTTAAATATATGTAAATGGATTCTCCTTTTTTTATACATATGGATTGCTGTTCAAGATAAGTTAACACAATTGTATAATGGATTGGTTGGGACCATATTTATTATCCAAGGTCTTTTAGTCGTTAAGGATATTTTTACCCGCAGAATTAAACGTCCAGTTTTTACATTCAAAGCAGCTGTTATTGTTGTTCTTTCTCTTGTCAGTATCTTTTTTGCTGTAGCTTCTCCTCTTATTAACCTTTATGCATGGATGCTTTTTATTGACAGACTAATTCCTGTATGTGTAGGCATTTTTGTTTTTTTCTTTTTCTTTCCTACAGAGGTACAGCGGGATATGATAATTGATAAAGCAAGGAGAAAAATGCAGGAATACAAACACATTCTTGTTATTGCTGTTAGCGGAAGTTATGGGAAAACTTCTACAAAAGAATATATTGCTCAACTTCTTGGAAGAAAGTTTGCAGTTATAAAAACACCTCTTTCTAACAATACACCAATAGGCATTGCAAACACTATTATCAATGCTATTCATGAAGAAACAGAAATTTTTGTTGTAGAAATGGGTGCTTACAAACGAGGAGAACTTGCCGAGCTTACAAAAATTGTAACACCAGCAATAAGTGTTACAACAGCAATAAGCGATCAGCACATTTCACTCTATGGAAGTTTGGACAATGTGTTGGCATCAGAGTACGAACTTATTGAAGCATTACCCAAAAATGGACTCTCACTTTTTAATGGAAATAGTATCATGATGGACGAGTTATATAATAAGACAAAAACAAAAAAGCTCTATTATAAATGGGTTAAGCATACTCCAGCAAAAAATGCCGCAATTGCTGCATATAATATAGAGGCTTCAGTGAATGGAGTATCATTTGATGTTGTAGTAAAAAACGAAACATTTCATTGTTTTGCTCCACTTCTTGGTGCGCATGTTGTAGAAAATATTCTTCCAGCAATTTTTTTGGCCAAACATTTTGGAATAGCAACCAAAGAAATTGTAAAAGCAGTTTCTGTATTGCAACCTCCACCGCAAACAATGGTAAAAAGAGAATTACAAAATGAAATTATTGGAATTGATGATACATTTAATGCAAGTCCAGAGTCAGTTTTTTCTGCGATGGAGTATATGAGACTTCATAAGAAAAAAAGAGTCTGTGTGTTGGGTCCTTTAACCGAACTTGGTCAGCACGCTAAAGAACGTCATTTCCAAATTGGTCAAAAAGCTGCGACTTGCTGTGACTATCTTTTCCTCTTAAATAAAAACTTTTCCGATGATATTATAAAAGGAGTAAAAAGCAAAAAGTCGACATGTTATGTAAAAGTTGAGCGTCCGGAAAAGGTTGCACAAATTTGTAAAAAAGGAATGAAAAAAGGGGACATTATGCTTTTTGAAGGCAAAGAAGCGAAAATGGTTATGAAAAAATTATTATGAAACGGCCGATTGCTCTTGGACTATCTCCTAATACTGAATCAGAAGATGTGCGGCTTTCGCTACAACTTTTATGTAGTCCTTGGAAATTTAAAAAAGGAAACGCAATTGAAGAACTAGAATCATGGTTTAAAAATTTTTTTTCTGTTTCTCATGCAATATCTTTTAGTAACGCAAGATCTGCATTATATGCAATTTTGTGGGCACTCGGAATAACAGCAGGAGATGAAGTTATTTTGCAAGCATTTACCTGTGTTGTCGTACCCGATGCAATTTTAGCAACTGGTGCAAAACCTGTCTATGCAGATATTACAAAATCTCTTACTCTTGACGTAAAAGATATAGAAAAAAAAATTACTCCAAAAACAAAAGCTATTTTAGTACAACACACATTTGGTATTCCAACAGACATGGATGGAGTTATGCGTATTGCGAAAGCACACAAACTTTTTGTTATTGAAGACGTAGCACATACAATTGGAGAGGATTATAAGAAGAAGAAATTAGGAACTTTTGGTGTTGCAAGTATTTTTAGTTTTGGACGAGATAAAGCATTCTCAAGTGTGTTTGGCGGTATGGCAATAACGAGTGATAATTCTTTGGGGAAAAGAATTCGACAATATCAACGAATGCGAGGATATCCATCATCATTGTGGATTGCACAACAGCTACTTCATCCGATTGCTTTTTCCTTTGTTCTTCCTCTTTATGATATGCTGTCTTTAGGGAAAATACTTTTGGTTATATTACAGCGTTTAAAACTCTTGTCATTTCCTGTAAGTAGTGGTGAAAAACGAGGAAAGTTTTCACCACTTGCTGTGCAAAAATTTCCAAATGCGCTTGCAGCACTTGCATTGTTGCAACTACAAAAATTACACAGATATAATCAGCGCAGAAAAGAAATTGCCAAACGTTATATTGACCGAATTGATGAGTATAAGCTTGACGTTGCATATAAAAAAAATATTTCATTTCTTCGCTTTCCTATTTTTATGAATCATCCAACAACAGCGCGAGAGTATTTTCGTAAGTCGCAGATATATATTGGAGATTGGTATGCTCATGTTATCGACCCTCGAAATAGTAATTTATCTGCAATTGGATACGCTCGTGGATCGTGTCCCAAAGCAGAAGAAGCATCACGCAAAATTGTCAATTTGCCAACATATCCAACAATGACAGATGACGATGTACAGACAGTTATTGAGACACTAAAAAAGTATGTTTCACAGTGAAGAAATAGTAGAAAAATCTACATGGGAAAAATTTCTTACTTCTGCGATAAATTTTGATTATCCATTTTTCCAAGGATGGAATTGGGGAGAAGTGCAAAAAAAATTGGGAGTTACTATTCTCAGAAAGGGATATTTTTTAGACAAAACCCTTGTATCGGTCATGCAGCTTGTTGAAATAAAAGCAAAGCGTGGACATTATATGTATCTTCGTCATGGACCAATCATGAATGAATATAATCCAGAGCTTCTTTCCTACATACTTTCAGATGTAAAAGCATACGCAAAAAAAATAGGAGCATCCTTTATACGGCTCAGTAGATTTCCCAAAAGTGATTTAGCAGAACAATTTTTTAGAAAAGAAGGATTTATGCATTCGGCTCTTCAAACAAGTGATGCAGAGGTTTGTTGGGTACTTAACATCGCAAAATCAGAAGAAGAATTGTTAAAAGATATGCGAAAATCCCACAGATATCTTATCCGAAAATCCCAAACCATGAATTTAAAAATTATCAAAACGCAAGATAGCGAAAAACTGTCATTATTTTTACCTCTATACAAAAAACTTTCACTTCGTAAGCATTTTGTTGCACACAAAGGAGTCACTGAAGAGTTTGAAACATTTGCAAAAGACAACGAAGAAGTGTTATTTCTTGTTGAATATGATGGAAAAATTATCGCAGGGGCATTGATAGCATTTGTTGGGAATACGGCAATTTACCGGCATAGCGCAAGTGATGATTCCTACAAACATATTCCTGCATCGTATCTTATTCAATGGGAAGCGATTAAGGAAGCAAAAAAAAGAAAGAAAACCCTTTATAATTTTTGGGGAGTGGCACCAGAAGGCCAATCAAATCATCCATGGAAAAATATTACTCTTTTTAAATTAGGATTTGGCGGCGGCTATGAATATTATCTTCCAACGCTTGATTTGCCACTCGGTCTTTCATATTGGAAGAATTATGCAATTGATTGGATTTCCTCAAAAAGAAAACGATAACCACAGAATCTTATAGCTTCGTAATTGCTTGCTTGTTTGTGATATACTCTTGACGAAGTAAGCAATATGCCAAGAACTGCAGAAAGTGGTTCAAAATCTCCAGAAATAGGACAATTTCGTTCTGCAAGACCTGGAACTCATATGTATTATAGTGCGTGGGAAGATCATCAACCACAACAAATAGGAAAATTACCAATTTCTGTTACTGGTAAAATAGTAGGCAAAAATATATATACAGTCGGACAAGAAGCTCACATTTCTTATTGCTTACAATTAAATAATGATGCATTAAATCAATTTGGTCTTCCTTCACAATTCTGGGTGGTTTTATCAAGAAAAGGTGGTTGGTTGGGAGAGTATGATGATCAGCAAAAACAACCAGCTTTAAGACAAAGAACTCTTTGGTAAACAGTCTTTCCAGACTTGCAAAAGAAGTAAGCATCTGCTACGATCAAGACCAATATGCTTATCAAGCCTCAGAATTCCAATTTCGCTAAAATTCGTGTTATCGGTGCAGGTGGTGGAGGGAATAATGCACTTAATTCAATGATTTCTCAAAGCAATATTCAAGGAGTTGATTTTATTGCAATTAATACCGATGCACAAGCATTACTCCATTGTCAGCCCGCAGCAACAAAATTACAAATCGGAGAAAAACTTACAAAAGGACTTGGGTCGGGTGGCGATCCAGAAATTGGGAGACAAGCAGCAGAAGAGTCTGCAGAAAAAATTAAAAGCATGTTAGAAGGATCGGACATGGTTTTTCTTGCATCTGGAATGGGTGGAGGAACAGGGACTGGTTCGGCACCCGTTATTGCAAAAATTGCAAAAGATTTAGGTGCACTGACTATTGCAGTGGTTACCAAACCATTTTCTTTTGAAGGAACCCGTCGGATGGTAAATGCAGAAGAAGGCATCGAAGCGCTTAAAGATAAAGTAGATACACTAATTGTTATTCCAAACCAAAGAATTCTTGATGTTGTTGATAAAAAAGTTTCACTTCTTGAGGCATTTCGTGTTGCAGATTCTGTGCTTTCTCAAGGAGTTCAGGGAATTTCAGATCTTATTACACAACCTGGTCTTATTAATGTTGATTTCGCAGATGTTCGATCGATAATGAGCAATGCCGGCTCAGCTCTTATGGGTATTGGTACAGGTTTTGGAGAAAATCGAGCAGTCAGTGCAGCACGAGCAGCTGTTAGTTCGCCGTTACTCGAAATCTCAATGGAAGGCGCACGAGGAGTCTTATACAATATTACCGGAGGTTCGGACCTAACAATGAGTGAAGTAGATGAAGCAGCGAAAATTATTGCAGAAGCAGCCGATCCGGATGCAAATATTATTTTTGGAACAGCAATTGACGAATCGCTTAAAGATCAAATGAAAATTACCCTTATTGCAACAGGATTTAATCAAACAGCAGCAAAACTTCGAGAATACATGCCAACAGCAGTGCAACCAAGAATCAATAATGCAATAAATAATTTACAGCAAGCACCAAAAGCTACGCCTGTTCAGGAAGAACCTGCAGAAAAAGAAACAGACGAAGATGTTTGGGACATTCCAGCATTCTTAAGACAGAAGAATTAAACATCCTGTCATCCTGAACTTGTTTCAGGATCTACTTAGTAAAATCTTATTATCCTATTGTTCTTTGCGCTTGTCTTCTCTCTCTTCTTTCAGCATGATCCATATCTAGTTGCTGAGCTTCGCCTGCAATATCCAAAATTGCTTTATATGCGTCCAATACTCCTACTGGTGTTAGACGAAGTTCTCCGAATATATGGTCTATTGATCCAAGAAAGACTTGAGTTGCACCTGCAGAAGGCTCTATAAATAATACGGTATTTAATTTTGAAACCTTTCTTATACCGTCTTTGCGTGTTAATAATGTAAACAGAGATGCATACTTTTTAACAAAAGACTCAAGTGTTGTGGTATCTCTCGCATCTCCACTTAATTTATTGATATCTCCCGGATAAAATCTTTATCTGTAGATCTGCGTTGAATGTCAACCACAATGCGAGGGCCAAATTCGGGAGCGTCTCCAGTTCTTGGTCTTATCGCTGCAATCTCTATTTGACGAAACGTAATTGGTATTTTTGAATCATTGGTAGAACCGAGAAGACCATGTGCTATGAAACTTAACCCCCACGAACCAAACTGTGGATCGGGAGACTCTACAGTAAATGACACTTCTTTTGCATTAAAATCACCTCTCGTTCCTTGTAATCTTTTCCCAAAGTCGGGGTGAAGTGTTGCATCGAGATTTTCAAGAAGTTGTCCAAAAGTACTATGAGAATTAGGTAATGGATAGTCAAGAGTATGTAGGATAGCCTCACTCGAGCCTGCCGCAAATCTTTGTCTTAATTCAGGTTGAGTTAAGTTTCCGACCACACGATGAAAAAAGTCTGCAACTATACGTAGACCTTCTTCATGATGCAGTTTTACCTCACGATGATGGCGAGGGATAAATATAGGTTGATGATCTACTCCTGCTCTTGCCATAGTGTTAGCTTATAACAGAAACTTACTATTAAAGCAAGCAATTCTATTTTATAAAGAATTTATAGATTCTCGAATATTGTTTAGGCCTTAGAGTAACAAATTCAGTCATTTAATTTTAAACAGGCGTGTCTTCTGTCTTACCAGGAAACCCATATTTCTCCATACCTTCTGGAACTCTCATCGCAACTGTTCTTTTTAGTGATCGAGTGATAGAAGGATCAATATCTTCAAGTGTAGCAAGCAAAAATGCAATAGCAAAGAGCTTTGGATTTTTGAATGAAGGAATGTTCGTTGTATTTTTAGCGCCTAGGGCTTGTTTAAAGTCACCAGCATTTCCGGAAAATCCACAATCCTTTAACATTGCTTCCATTGATTCGATTGTTAATTTAACTGCAGCATTTAGGTTGGTTGGTTTTCTTCTAGTTGTTGATATAGAAAGAGCTATATCATATCCATCACTAGTACTTTCATACACGTGGACATCAGTATAAGCTTGTGGACGAATTGTATAATAAAGAGCAATCGCCATATTAGAGTTAGGAAGTCCAAATTGTCCTTGATTAACTGCAATTCTTTGATCCTCAGGTAAAACTTGGTTACCGCCAATACTATGCATGGGAATACCATCCGCATCAATCAAACCGGGAACGATCGTTCCGCCAATTGTTAAGAGATTTCGAAGAATTGGTCGAAATGCTCGAATCCTTGTTTTAGCACGCTCAATTCTATCTAGTATAGGCATTTCTCCAGCTAATTTAGCATTAAATGTGGCTCGTCTAAATTCTTGATTTGCAGGCATAAGCAAGCATTTTACCCAATCTTATCGTGTATGTCAAACTTGTGAAAATTTGACAAACAAGCAAGTGTTTCATACATATATGCCGCCAAGAGGAGAAAGAGAGCCTGTACATCAAAAAAGTCTTCCTCGCCGTTTTGCAGAAGGGGGTTTGCAAGTTGCTGCTTTTCTTTCTAATCCCATTGAAGGAGCTGCTAAATTAGTACTTAAACCTCTTGATCGTCCTGTTCGTAGACTTGTTGAAAATGTAACTCGTACAACAGAAGCAAGGGAAACCGTGTTTTTTGAAGGAGAAGCTCTTACAGGATATAGAACACGAGGACTCCCTGACGTTATTAATGTTGCTGCAGCAACTGTAGACGCTGTAAAATCTCTATACGTCAGGAAGTGACACTCTTTGAAGCACAGACTGTTGCAGACATACAACCTACCAGAGATTCTGTTGTTAGTACAGTGCACGATAATTTAAAAAGAACTCTTGGAAGTGTTGGTGCGATTATTGCGGATTATGCTTTGTTTGGAGGTCCAATTGAAGCCTTAGCAGGTTTACCAATACCAGTTATCTCTGATATTGTTGTGAAGGCTATAGCAGGAATAGGCTTTGTTGCGGCAGCTGCACCTATTTTACCATGGATTGTTGGTGGAGTTGCTGTATTAGGCCTTATTTCAGGTGTGATACTCTTTTCTCGAGGACTTTACGAGGCACGATCATTAAACAAACTTATTATTGATAAAGCAAGAGATGGCGATATCACGGGCTATTTTGGCTAAGTTTTAGTTTCTTTGTCATCCACCTCTCGAAATAAATCATTGTTCTACAACGCAATTAAATACCAATTGACTATTCATGTATTTTCAAGAATTATTAGAGTATATGGCAAAGTTTGTTTCGGTAAATTCTAAATATAGACGATATAAAAGTAAAAGCTCAAATAATATTTTTTCTTCTTTATGGGGAATGTTTTCAGGTGCGGATAGATTTACGAAGTGGGTCATTGTTACTGCGGTTATATTTGCGGTAGTTACCCCAAGCTACCTTGCCATCAAAACCCTCGATGATAGATCTCATGCATCTTATACTCCTCCTCCAGGAGGGGCTGCGCCGTTGTACATATCTTCAGTTACTCCAGAAGGTTGTAAGGCTGGAATACCATCATATTTTGTTATAGTTTTCCACCCTAATTACAATCCAAATACTATTAAACTTTTTGATTTTAAAATATATACTATAAATAGTTATCATGTTTTTGATGTTAAAATATTTGATGATAATTATAGGACCGTGGGTGAAAATTACGTAAGAGGAATCCCAAATGTATTTAGTTATCAAGCGATTGTAACTATAACTAGCCCTGGAATTTATGGAACTTCCGCAAGTCACCCTTATCCCATTATTCCTGCACAGGTATATGATATGTATGCTCGTATTTATAGTTCTAAATATTATTTTACTTACCATTGTTATTAAACAAACATGTTCTTCTAGAAACGATTGCGTAATAGGCAAATAATTTGTTCAACACAGTAAATGCCTAATATAAGTGGAAGAAAATGATGTTAGCCTCCTTAAGAGTCAGTATCATATATTGAACTAGAACAGAAGGTTCTAAGCTGTGAGTTATTCCTATTTTAGGCGGAATCCCTTCTTACTTACTCTCTGCCAACAGATTTCCTACCATAGTTTTGTTGTATTTTCTGCCGCTGTGGGCGATGATGGAAAATCATTGTAGAAAGGGGGTGAAATACATTATGTTACGTGCAACAAAAACTATTACATCAGTCGTTGCAGCAGCGGGAATTATGCTGAGCACTATTGCGCCAGCAGCATTTGCAGAAGTGCAAATTGCTGGAAACGGCGCATTTTCCAGCAATGCCGTTTCAACAAGCACGAATAATTCGCAACGAATAAATCAAAACAATTCAGCGAATTTTAACAATAATGTTTGGACAAATAATAATACCGGAGGGAATTCTTCGAGTTTTAATACTGGAGGAAGTAGCTTTATTAATACAGGAAGCGCAAATTCTTCGGTAGATATTGTCAATCGTGCTAACAGTAATGTTGCCAATGTAGGGAATTTTTGGAATACTGTTCCCTTTAATCAAAACGTTGGTATTTTTGGAAACGGATTTGGCTCGAGAAACTTTGTAAATAGCAGGTTTTCCAACAATTCGTCTATTTTCCAAAACAACAATAGCAGAATTAGTAACATTGTAAATTCTCGAAATAATACGGGAAATAACAGTGCATTTGGAAATACTGGCGGATGGTGGTGGGGAGGTAACAACGGTTTCTCCCAAATCAATACCGGTGATGCCAATTCAGGCGTCTCCATTGATAATGGAGCAAATTCAAACCTGATCCAATAAAAGTAGCCTGAATAAACAATCAGCCCATAAGGATAATACCTTATGGGTTGTTGTATGTCATTATCCTTGACA
>PPGL01000057.1 GCA_003173915.1 Candidatus Levyibacteriota bacterium
TTGAAGGAGTGACTCCCAAATCTTGTGGTTTTACCAAAACAATACGCGGATTTACAGGAACACTTGGCAGTCGAATAATTCGAGATGCAATAATTTTATTTTTGTCTTTATCATCAGGAAATCCTACGATAACAACGCGTTCTCCTTGTTGAATTTTTGAAAATCCGGATTTTACAATTCCTGTTGTTTTTCCATAGACATATGTTTTTGTAAAGTTTTCTATTTCGATAGGAATATCCTTTTTATCAAGAGTCGTTATCGTAACAATATAATTGTCATTGTCAATTCCAGTGACAGCGCCGTTAAATACTTCTGGCAAAGACATGACATCGACAAAACGTGCAAGAATTCTTCGAGACTCTTTATTGTATAACCCTAAAATCCCAACGGTTGATCCTTTGGTAATATCAGAAATTCCAAAACTTTTGGAGTTGGTTGGTGATGAGAATTTTGTTAATTCGTCAACATCTATAAAGACAATATTTCCATGAATATCTGTGACAGACAGTTGGGTTTCGGCAACATCTGTAACTGTCCCAATAATTCCTTCTTTATCAACAAGTTTTAACTGCGCAACTCGAGATGCAATTCTATCTTTTAATTCGTCAATTTGTTGTGTCAGGGTTGCATCTGTTGTTGGAGTAGGAGAGGAGGCAACAGTAGGTGTTGCAGTTACCCTTGGTGTTACTGCTAGCGCGTATGCATTTGATGTTGATGCAAGAATTAAAATGATTGCAAATACTATTTTTTTCATATTAAAAATCATCTGTTGAATAGGTTACCGTAATTGTTTTTGTTGTTTCATTACCAGATGAATCGATTGCAGTGACAACAATTTTATTTTCTCCACTGTCAAGTGTAAGAGTGACTGAATAATTACCTTGGCCACTTGGATTTACGACTTCATCATCTGTTCCGGTATTCACAATAATTGTTGCATCTGGGACTGTTTTACCACTGATTGTGATTGTTTTGTCTGACACAACAGATTCATCGGCTGGTTGATCTATAGTCAGAAGAATTCCAGGTTGGGGAGTTGGAGTTGTTTTTTGTAATGTGATTGTTGGAATTTTATATGATGGAATCGATTTTGTTGATTGATAAATATAAAATGCTCCTCCTGCAACAACAAGACCTATTAACACAGCAATAAAAGAAAGCACAACTCTTTCAGTTTTCATAAGGCGATTAAGATTCAAGTCCACAAGCAGGAAGAAGTGGGGCTTGATGTAGAGGTATCATAGGCAAAAATACTCGCCTTGTCAATAACAGCTTCCTTGTGGTAGGATACCTGTATGGAAATCTCCAAACTTTCCGAATCAGCAGTAAAAATCAAAAGTAAAACAGCAGTGTTTGGCATTAATCCGGTAGGTGCTAAAGCAAAAGTAGCACTTGATGGAGCATTTTTTTTACAGCATACAGTTTCTCCAGAAACAATTTCTGCAGAAGAAGAGACACTCATTGTTAACGGTCCAGGAGAATATGAAGTTAAAGGAGTAAAGTTTACTGGACATGGAAAAGGAGAGGATATTTCCTACAGTGGTCGTATTGATAGCATGGTTGTGTTTGTTGTTAAAGCAACTGCTCTTGCAAAATCAAAAGATGCTGTGCAAGATTGTCAGGTTCTTCTTCTTGAAGTAGATGGACCCGTTGAAGAAAATTTGCTTGCAGCAAGTAATGCGCAGGTTGCAATTCTTTTCGGGAATGAAGCAGTAAGCGCTGCAAAACAACTCGGCAAAGAAGTGTCTCCTGTTACAAAATACGTGATAACGCGAGACAAACTTCCAACCGAAACAGAAATTGTTGTCCTTAGTTAAATTGATTCTTGTGCCTCTAGAAAAGTTGCCGTAAATCTGCTACATTGCAAGGTACGCTATCGCGAATTTTTATGGCACATGTAAAAGTTCCTCCATCAAATATCGAAGCCGAACAAAGTGTCCTTGGTGCAATTCTTATTGATCGTGATGCAATTAATACTTCGGCAGGACTTATTAATGCTGCTGATTTTTATAACGAAATTAACGGCATTATTTTTGATGCAATGCTTGAACTTTCTGAAGAGAGAAAGCCAATTGATATTGTTACGTTGACTGCACAGCTTAAGAAAAAGAAAAAATACACAGAGGTTGGGCCGTCTTATATTTCAGAACTCGTGAATATTGTTCCAACTGCTGCAAATGTTGAGCATTATGCACGTCTTATTAAAGAAGCATCAACAAAGCGTTCGTTAATAAAAATGTCCTCAGAAGTATCGACAATGTGTTTTTCGGAAGATAAAGAGTTAAAAGATATTTTAGAATCTGCCGAATCAACAGTATTTTCTATTTCTCAGGGAAATATTGTCAGAGGTTTTACAGCAATTAAAGATTCCTTGACTGCAAGTTTTGATAGAATTGATGCACTTCACAAAACCGGTGCCGGACTTCGTGGCATTGCAAGTGGTTTTTCTGGTCTTGATGGTATGCTTTCTGGATTTCAGCAGTCAAATCTTATTATTTTAGCAGCTAGGCCAGGACAAGGTAAAACCGCAATGGCAATAAATATCGCACAGCATGTAGCAATTAAAGAAAAAAAACCAGTTGGCATTTTTTCTTTGGAAATGAGCCAAGAAGAACTTGTTGATAGACTTCTTGTTGGGCAAGCAGATGTTGATGCATGGAAATTAAAAACAGGAAGGCTTTCTGAAAATGATTTTACCAAACTTTCTGAGGCAATGGGACAACTTGCAGAAGCTGAAATTTACATAGACGATACTCCTGGAATTTCGATTCATGAAATGCGAACAAAAGCCCGTCGATTACAACTTGAACATGGAATTGGACTCTTGATTGTTGATTATTTACAGCTCGTTGACCCAGGGAGAAAAGTTGAGAACCGCGTACAAGAGGTATCTGTTGTTTCTAAATTCTTGAAAAATATTGCTCGCGAACTCAAAATTCCCGTGATTTCTCTTTCTCAGCTGAATCGTACGGTTGAGCATCGGGAAAAGGGGAGACCACAACTTTCTGATTTGCGTGAGTCAGGCTCTATAGAACAAGATGCTGATGTTGTTATGTTCTTGTATCGCCCGGAAGAAGAAGATCAGCTTGGGCAAAATGTAAAACAAGTAAAGCTTATTGTTGCAAAGCATAGAAATGGAGCAGTTGGGGAGATAGACTTAATGTTTCGTGGAGATAGAATTAAATTCTATGATTTGGAGAAAAAAAGAGATGATGTCCTTGTTGCTTCTGGAGTCTAAGCAGCAATAGGTTGATCAAGTAACCCGCGAACTTTAGAATTAATATTTTCTATTGGAGTTACCTTCTTTCCCATGTTGTAATATCTTCTAAAACGATCTAAAAAAGACGTTTCACTCAGATGTCCACTAACATATCCTGCTAATTCAATAAAAATATTTTGCTCTGTTCCTTCAAAAGCTTGCATGACATAAGCGATATACATTGCTGCTCTTATTTGGTTTTTACTGTTTCTTCTAGTTTTCAAAGTATCTTGCATAAATAGTGCAAACGGTTCTTCAAGGGGGATTAGTATTTTATCAATACAGGATAGTTTTATACAAGAGAAACTAGATTTCTTTCTCCTGCCGAGGTGTATGCAAGGATGAATCTCTGTAATATATATATAACATCATCCAATGTATCAAGTGGGTTAGACGAGGCAAAAGCATTATGCTTATCAGGACGAATACGATAGGTAAGGGCACTCAGCAGTTGTAATGCTCGTTCTTTTGCTGCTGCATAGCTATTTGGAAACATGTTTCGTACAGCATCACTTGCCGTAGTAATTGTTATACCGTTTTGAGAAGAAATAGTAAAAAAGAAGTTTTGATCTATGTTTGGAATAACGGGGTCAGTAAGAAAACTATCAATGCTAAGTCCAGTTGGTTCGAGAGCAAAATGTGCATCAAATACGTGTCGTGTATCATCTGCGCGCCTTGTCATATCCGTCTCTATTTCAAGCCAGGAGTTGTCACGACTCTCAAGACGTGCGGGAGCAGTAACAGGAAAATCTTCATTTTCCACATTTCCCAAGGCTGTCAAAAATATCCGCTGTAGTAACTCCTGTCCCTCAGATGTTGCTCCAGGAGAGTCTTTTATGCTTAGTCTTGCAATGTGGCTTGCTATTGACTGTATTCTTTCTATCTGTTTTTGAGTTGGACTAACAGAAAATGCTGCCTCTCTCTGTCTTTGATTTCTAATACCTGCTGTCTGCCGGGGTGAAGTGTCTGGATAGGTTTTATCTGCCGGGTTAACAAGTAACACATCGATAATACTTCCGTCAGGAAGTCTTGCTGTGCAGATAATATCATCTGTTTCACTGAGTTCTAAAGAAACTCTTCCTGCTTCCTCAATAGCCATCTGTCCGGTAAATCGTCCAGGGTGTGTTTTACTTTCCTGAAAAAAACTGACATGTTGCAATAATTGTGAGAGCGCCGCAAGCTTTTTATCTATGGGAGATACTCGTTCAGGAGGCTCAACTTGGTGGGAAGTTTTGTCCGGGTGTTCATACCTAGGAATAGGATTTGCTGTGTAGAGTGGAGAAGAAGGGTCGGGTTGCCTGGGTTTTGGTAGATTTGCATGCGGGAATTGTTTTAATATTTTTTGTTCCTCTGGTGTTAGTCGACGCAAAGCTCTTTGATAAGAAATTGCACTAATAGGCGAGTATGCAATTCGTAGTCCTATAAAAAAAACATCTTTTGCTTTTTCTACAAGTCTATTCCTTCTTTTCGGTTGTGGTTCTATTGCAGGTAATTTAGGCAATTCACGAGTTTGGAAACTTTCTATCCATTCTCTTTCTCTCATTTCTGGAGATTGAGTGGAAGGGTGGAGAAAAGGACGATTCAAGACTTCAGGTAAAGCAGGGAAAGGTTGAGAATAGTTAGGCGGGTGGGGTGTGTAAAATGCGGCAATACGATCTGTTGCAGTAATTGTGGATACGGTACTTGTTGGTGGAAGATTCAAATCAGATTGTAGTGGAATTTTACCTGATGGAGTAAGTGGTGGTTCTGCTATTTGTTTTTCTTGTTGTTGAGGAGCGTTTGTTGCAGCTGGTGCAGAGTTTGTTGTAGCAGAAAGTATTGCTGGAGGCATATCATTTCGCATAAAAAGTGGAAGACTATCTGGACTTATAAGAGAAGCAACAGAGAGAGAATAGGGTTTGGGAGGAGTCTCCTCTACATATATATTTTGTTGAGTAGGTTGACTTGGCTGTTCACTTGGAGACGATTTATATAACGGGGCATTAAAAAATAATGCAAGTGATTGGGAATTAATTCCTGCATCTGGTAGGGATGGTTGCGAAGGAGATTCTGACTCTTCTGGCTGTGAGGGAGTTTGTCTTGGTAGCCTTGGGTAAGAAGAGGAAGGCGTTGATCCGTTTATTCTTTCGCGAACTTGTAAAGCATTTGTATGAAAGCCACCTAATGTTTCAGTGGCCCAGCGCGATTTAGAATCAGATAGATTTGCTCCTGAAGTGTTTGGAATAGCTTTTGAAGGTTGTTTAGATTCTGGTGTTACAGATGACATAAGTTCTAGTTCCTTTTACACAATTTGCAAGAGAATACTCCAAACCCTAAAAGTATCTGTTGGAAAAGACGTAAACTGGGAGTAATAACATAGTAAGATTTACGCCGGGAGTTATTGGTGAATAGATAACTTCTTGACAAAATCAACCTTACATGAAAAGCTAATATAGTAACTCATGGCAAAAATTCTCTCTGTTAAATCACGGTATAGAGGTTCTTCTAGGAAACGAAATATCTTCACTAACTTGTGGGATTGGTTTTCTTCGTTAGATTGGTTTTTAAAGCTTTCTCTTGTAATGATGATTGGTATTGGAATTTGCGTTCCTCTACTTTCGGATCCAAATATTAGATATTCGTTGTTTGGTCATGCTTCAAGTGGGACTTTTGTTCCTACGTTGTATGAGACAATAGATCCTTCTCAATCAATTTTACCCATAACCGAACTCGGTACAACATTTGTCTTCCGAGGTGTATTTCGGTGGGGAAGGGGAACACCAACACTAGATAACACTGCATCAACAAGGATACAAGCACTCAAAACAGCACTCCCAGGAATATTAGTGGAGGGTGGTATAGGTACACAATTGTATGATCTTCGCATTGATAGTGACAGAAATGAAGTTATTGGATGGGGAGAAAAGCAAATTGAAGAGGGCGTTGATGGTATGTTTTTTGATAACCCCTATTCACATGGAATTTCAACAACATACGCAAGTCTCTTATTTAATGGGACAAATGGTGTAGTTAAAACACTCAGAGACTTTGCTCAAACAAACTATAATCGTAAATTCTTTGATGTAATAAATACAAACTGCAATGACTTTATTGGTTCTAATTCTTTATGGCATCAATATCCTTATGCAGTCCAACCATCTGA
>PPGL01000084.1 GCA_003173915.1 Candidatus Levyibacteriota bacterium
TGTCGACAAATGGGAGGTCCATGTGATGCTTCAATTAGTGGAAATACCGCAGAAGAGATGCTGAATAATGCGAAAGAGCATATCCATAGCGTGGATGACGAAGGGCACAAAAAGGTCATCGCCATGATGCAGGAAATGCAAAAAAATCCAGAAGCAAGCAAAGAATGGAATGATAAATTCCAAAAAGATTTTGCTGCTCTTGCGGAAAAATAGAATTACTTTTTTAGCATAAAAGCCTCATTTCTTGAGGCTTTTATTGTTGTAAAGAAATATTTTGTTGTATCATTAGTTCAAAATTCATCAACAATGTCTTGTGGAGATCAATAAGTTATTAAAATCTCTTAAAAATTTTATCCTCTTGGAGTGGGTTGAAGCATGCCTACGTGATTACCTTCTGAGTCTTCAAAGGAGATGTAACGACCAACTCCTGGAATATCATCAATTTTCCCAGGACCAGTTGCTCCACCAAGTATCTTACCTCCAGATTCCTCTACTTTTTTCATTGCCTTTTCCAAGTTATCAACAGAAATCACTAAGTGTGGAATATTAAAGCCTTCTTTTTTTTGATAATCAAAAAAACCGCCATTGATTGCTCCCGGTGTTTTTGGCATCCTATTTTCATCTGTTTCGGTGGTTTGAGCTATGAGGTAATTCCCCATCTCTGCTCCGAGTTGATGCATCTGCCAACCAAAAACTTTGGAATAAAAATCAGATACTCTTTTTTTATCTTTAGCTGGCATTTCAAAATGTACAACGGGGCTCATCTTTGACACAAAATTATTATGGCAGATAAATCCTAAAAATCAATAAGTAGGAAAAAACAAATTGTGCATAAAAAAACTCCTAGAACGTCAATAAATCCTACCTTTTATTAGTATACCTTCTGTACGATGTAATAACTATTTGCTATGCTTTTAGTTAGTGAAATTATTATCTTATTTTAATAAGCAAAGGACTGAGAAAGAAAAAGGTATTATTGCTCTTGTTCTTTTAGCCCCAATTTTCCCAATAACAAGTTTATTCTCTCGTTTTTTATCCACAGATTTTACTTTACTTCAACAGACATACTTAAAAGTATTATTTGCATTTATCGTTAGCTTAATAGTTTTTTACAAAAAAACAGATTTTAATAAATTACAACAAATTAGCTTGAAAGAATGGGGAGTCGTATTTTTTAGAGCTACTTCTTTATATTTGGTAGGTGTTGGTTTATTAACTGAAGCAATCATCTTAACTAAATTTAGCAATGTCTCATTTATTGCTGCGTTTCCAGTAACTGCTGTTTACGGCTTTATTTTCTTTAGAGAAAAACTAACAAAAGGTAAGTTATTTTTTGTGCTTCTCGGATTTTTAGGAGTTATTCTTGTTGCGGTTCAGGATTACTCTCATTTATTTTCCTGGGGACTTGGTGAAGTACTTGCTTTAGTGGGGACACTATCATTTTCGTTAAGTTTTGTAGCAAGAAAATGGCAATCTAATTTGCTAAACGATTTCGAAATAACAGAAGTAACACTTTTTGCTTCAACTATTGTTATTTTTCTTTGTTCTTTAATATTTGGAGAAGGATTACCTATCAATGGATGGCATATTAATTCATCATTAGCGTTGTTTGCAGTTGGAGTTTTTACTGTACTAAATGTTCTCTTGAGTAATTACGGGTTTAAGCGAGTTGCAGCAGTAGTTGGGAATAATCTACTTCCTCTTGAAACTGTTTTTGCCATTATATTTGGATTTTCGTTTTATAAGGAGGTTCCACAACTGAAAGACATCATCGGTGGGATAATTGTTTTATTTAGTGCTATTGGCATGAACTTGCTTGAGTCAACGACAAACTATTTCCCAGGAGGCATCCTAAAAAAACTTACTATATTTGAAGAAGCATAAAGTGGTTGTAAGAACACCTGTCTGAGGGTCTGCAGGGAGACAAGTAGTGTCTCAAGCTCAATGTCCTATAGCAATTGACTTTTATTTTCCAATATGGTATACTGGTTAAAATAGAGCAGGTTAAAAGAATATATCTGCTTAATAAGTACAGCTAAAATTAGATAAGTTAAAGATAATAATCAGTACACATTTTTTGAAAATTCGTATCTTTTCCCCTAAACAAAAGTCTGCTACTTCTTCTTAAGCAGGTTTATTTTTTTAAAACTCTATTAACAGTTATATGACACGCGTATTTAAACTACATTACAAAAAAAGAAATGATAGGTTTCATCACGGGAAAAAACAACAAAGGCAGCATCCCCGTCTGCCTGGTCGAGAAATGATTGAGGCAATTCATGCAATGCAGCTTTTAAAAAAAGATCAACCAGTGGTGCAATTGCCGGAATACGTAAACAAATACTCATCATTTGATGAGTTTGCAATTGAGGAGTCGCTCAAGAAAAATATTGCCTATAAAGGCTATACAAAACCCACTCCTATTCAAGACCAGGCTATTCCTCTTATTCTCGATGGAAAAGATGTTATTGGAATAGCAAATACAGGTACAGGGAAAACTGCTGCTTTTTTGATTCCTTTACTGAATAAAATTTTGCTTAATATGTCTAAAAAAGTTTGTATTCTTGCTCCAACGCGAGAACTCGCAGTACAAATTCAGGACGAATTAAAAATATTTTCTCATGGTTTAGGAATTACTTCTGCTCTATGCATTGGAGGAGCAAATATCAAGATGCAAAAAATTGTACTTCGGCAACATCCAAATTTTGTTATTGGCACTCCAGGAAGAATTAAGGATTTGACTCGCGAAAAAAGTTTGGACCTTTCGCAATTTACAGATGTTGTTTTGGATGAAGCAGATAGAATGGTTGATATTGGATTTATTCACGATATTCGATATTTTATTTCCCTTCTTCCCAAAAATAGACAATCATTATTTTTTTCTGCAACTATTTCTGGAAAAGTAAAAGAAATTCTTCATGAGTTTATTCATGATGGAGTAACTGTTTCTGTCAAACAAAATGACACTGCAGAATCAGTTGAGCAAAATCTTATTCACCTTAATGGAATGAAAAAAATTGATAAGTTGCATGATTTACTTATTCAGAAAGGATTTGAAAAAGTTCTTATTTTTGGGCGGACAAAATGGGGTGTGCAAAAATTAACAGAAGAGTTACAAAAACGTGGATTTAAAGCAGGCGCAATACACGGGAATAAAAGTCAAAATCAAAGGCAGAGAGTTTTGGAACAATTTAAGAAAAATGAGATTAGTATTTTACTTGCGACAGATGTTGCTTCAAGAGGGCTAGATATTCCCGATGTAACGCACGTAATTAACTACGAAATGCCGGAATCTTTTGATGACTATATTCATCGAATTGGGCGTACTGGTAGAGCAAATAAAAGAGGCATTGCATTAACATTTGTAAATTGACTTTATTCAATGTTAAGCCATTTGACTATAAAAATAGTTTTACTCTTCTTGACTTTGGTATTTATTTCGTAAGTAAGTTAGTTACGCTCAAGAAAGAGCACTTTGGATGTCATTTTTTAATTTATTCTTTGCTTTGTCAATATGCTCCTCAATACTTTTATTTAAGTCTTGTAAAGAAATATCTGCATTAGCGGTGTTATACTTTACCTCCCCTTTTAGAATTTCCATGTCTCCTTTTGCATGATGACCTGCCGCTTTTAGCAGTTCTCCTTTTAGCTCATCCAAATCTCCTTCAAGCATTTGTTGTAAATCTTCATGAATCTTTTTGTTATAACTATCCATCATAATTCACCTCCTTATCAATCCATTTATTATTGTATTGAAAATACAATAAAGGAGCAGAAAAATTAAGAAATACTGTTGTAATAAAAATGTTATGCTTTTCTTTAAAAACAACATCACTATAAAACTACTACCAGTACGTATTAACTTATCTATTGACATGGTTTATTTTATAGACCTATTATAGAATTAATGGATAATGCTCAGCCAGAAAATGTAACTTCAAGTACTCATCCTAATAATTACGCCAAGCAAAATATTGGAATGAAAGTTTGGGCTTTTTCTGCTTCACTACTTTTAGCTATAGCAATTGCTATAATAATTACTCATCAATATGTACTTTCTAAGTGGACTCTTTCAAACCCATCAACAATAGGTAAGCTATGTACAGGGGTGAATGTAGTTTTCTTCCCAGGCGGTACACCACAAGATTCTTTCGCAAGCGTTGTGTATAATGGCGCAAAGCAGGCACAAAGTGATCTAGGCGCTAACGTTTCCTATGTTTGGTCAGGTTGGGATGCAAATAAAATGGTCTCTCAATTTATTGATGCTGTTTCTGCTCATCCTGATGCTATTGCCATGATGGGACATCCAGGATCACAAGCACTTAGTCCCCTCATTGATGAGGCTGAAAGAAAAGGCATTATCGTAACCCTACAGAATGTAGATATTCCAGATATTAGGACAAATTATACCAATCAAGGATTTGGTTATGTTGGACAAAATCTGTATAATTCTGGACTACTTGTAGCAAATGGTGTATTACGTAAATATACACCAAAGGCTGGAACAGAAGCTATCGTATTTGGCGTAAATCCCAATACAGAACCAAGCAGACACGTCAGAACTCAAGGTATTGTTGACGGACTTACGAAAGGTAACTTAGTTGTTCATGAAATAGCTATGCCCACTGATGTTGAAGATAATGCTAACTCTCCTGCAGTAGAAAAATTTATTTCTGATGCATTAACAAAATATCCCAATGTAAAAATTATTATTATTGATCACGGTCAGGTAACAAGTTCTTCGCCCGCAATTCTTAAAAAATTAGGCAAAAAGCCTGGAGAATATATTGTTGCAGGCTTTGATCTTTCAGCAAATACAGTTGAGGGAATAAAAAATGGATATATAAGTCTTATTCAGGATCAACAACCATATTTGCAGGGGTATTTACCTGTACTGCAAGCATGCTTGACTAAGAAATATGGCTTTGCTGGTTTATATGTTAATACCGGAGTAGGACTAGTCGATAATTCTAACGTAAATCAAATTGAAGGTTTGGCTCAACAACAAATAAGGTAATTAAATATTTATTTTCAATTTTCGTTACTAGAAATAAATTTTTGTTAGTTAAAACAAATGAATGAAACTAAATTTCAAAATAATTATTCTCCTTTTAATTAGTTTTCTCTGTATCTCAGTATTCCTTTCTGTTATTTCAATACTTTTACTCAGAAATAATCAGCAACAAAATATAACACTTTTCAAAGAAGAATTTATAGAGCTTAGTAGGGAATCTTTTGTTAGTAATAGTAATCTATTTTACTATAATCTGGATAATCAGTTGAAAAATAATCCTTCTTCAGTCAGCACAACAATAGGTATAATCCAGGCAATAGATCCACAAGCAAACAATGTTTTTGTTATGAATACATCGAATTTGAAATTTATTTTCGGAGGACAAAATAGTGAAATTACTAACTTAATTAATGCAGCTAATATAAAAAGATATTTGCAAGAAAATATTTTAAATCAAGTAAATGATTTTGATAAAGATAATTACAATGAATTCCTTTCTGATACTACCAATAAAGAAATTCCCTCCCAGCTTCATATAAAAATTTATAATAATTTGGGGCTAATAATTGGATATGGAGAATCATTTAATATTGTCAAAGTCAGGACTGACTTTATTAAACGACAAAATGATGCACTCTTTAATCAATATCTACTCCAATCGTTACTATTTTCCATTGCATCTTTTATAATTGTTTGTGTATTAATGATCTTTACCCTGAGAAAAGTAGTCATTAATCCTCTAAAAATAATTCTCTTAGCTCTCCAAAGAATAGAAAACGGTGAATATAACTTCAAGCTAGATCTTAAGAGAAAGGATGAAATAGGTGAGATTGCAATAGCTTTTAATAAGATGTCTTCTAACATAGAGCAATCATACCAAGCGTTAGAAGGAAAAGTTGCAGAAAGAACAAAAGAATTAGAAGAAGCAAAGAAGAAGTTAGAATTCATTAACGTAGATTTAGAAACAAAAGTATCAGAAAGAACTAAAGAACTCGAAGGATTAAAAAATAATTTGGAACAAGAGGTAGCACTACGTACTGGAGAACTTAAAAAAAATCAGGAAGAACAGGAAATAATTCTTGATTCTGTACCAGCGTGGATTTTCTACAAAAATACGGACAATCGATTTATACATGTTAATAGATCATTTTGTGAGGGAATGGGACTCACAAGAGAAGAACTCGAAGGGAAAAGGATGCATGAGATATTTCCCAAAGAACAGGCAGATGCATATTGGAAAGACGACCTAGAAGTGATTAATTCAGGTAAGCCAAAACTAAATATAGTAGAACCTGTTACTACAAAAAATGGACTTCTTTGGATGCAAACTCGTAAAGTACCATATCGTGATATTAATGGTAATATTTCTGGAATAATTGGTTTTGCTATTGATATTACTACTAGTAAATTAGCTGAAGAGGAGAATAAAAAACATATGGAGCAACTGGAGGTAGTGAATAATTTAATGATAGGTCGTGAATTAAAAATGATTGAATTGAAAAATGAAATTGAGAGGTTAAAAAAACAAGCATTACCAGATACAACAACAAGTTAAGAGAAAGTTTCCGAGTAGAAGTTATATATATGGAAAATGCAGATGCAAGTCTTGTGAGTGTTAAAGAACTACCTTCTCTTCTCTAGTGTACTATTGATCCTTCAGATTAAGACCGGATGGGTTTGTTATAATAAAATTGATGGACAGCGTAAATAAAAAAGCTTGGGGCGGGTTGGTATTTTTTATAATCGCGTTAGGACTTTTATTATTTTTTCCAGCAGGGACAATTCATTTCTGGCAAGCATGGATATATCTTTTCTGTTTTTCTCTATCAGTTATAGCAATCACCTACTATCTTAGCGTAAAGGATCAGGCCCTTTTGGCACGTCGTGTTAGTGTTGGGTTTGTAGCGGAAAAAGAAAAAAGTCAAAAGGTAATACAATTTATTGCACAGTTTGCATTTATTGCCTCGTTTGTAATACCTGCTTTAGATTATCGTTATGGGTGGTCAAGTGTTCCAGTACTCATAACAATACTTGCAGATGTTTTGGTAGTGTTTGGTTTTTTTATTGTGTTTCTTGTATTTAAGGAGAATACTTTTACATCTGCAGTCATTGAGATAGACAAAAAACAAAAAGTAATTACAACTGGACCATATGCGGTTGTTCGGCATCCAATGTATAGTGGGGCGCTTCTTATGCTTTTCGCAACTCCTCTTGCTTTGGGATCGTGGTGGGGCCTTTTGGCATGTATTCCAATGACCATTGTAATTGTTGTGAGACTACTTGATGAAGAAAAATATCTTTCAAAAAATTTAACAGGGTATACAGAGTATTGTAAAAAAGTGCAATGGAGATTGCTGCCAAACATTTTTTAGGCAAACATGGATAATAATTGAATTATACGTAGGCCCTTAATAAGAATTCTACGACTTGATTAATGCTACAAGAAGATTGTATTTATTGATAAATTAAAGACAACATGTCGTCTTGACGTATAAAAATTTCTGCTAAGTCCGCGACAGCAGATTCTGCTGTTATATCCATGGTGTATCCTAGTTCTTCAAGATATCTCTTAAGTGGTTCTCCAGAATTTTTCCCTGAAATGATTGGTTCGATAATGTTTCTTCTAACAAATGACTGCAATCGTTGAAGGTGATATCGAAGATATACATCTTTTCCCGTTGATTCCATTTTTTTGCGAATTTCGTCAGGACTCATAGCTTGCTCTCTTCTTCGGACTTCTCCCGGATCTGTGGCATACGATTGATTTGTCTCTATACCAGCAGCGAGTTCGTATTCGAATCTTCGTGCATTATGGTAAGTGATTGCAGGATTAAATCCAACACGTAAACCCATACGTGTTGCTTCCCACCCGAAAAATCTGTCTGTATCATTTTTTTCATACTCTTTAAATTTAGCAGGATCAATAGCTGCAAGCGCCCCTACTTCAATTGCTCCACCTTGAGAAGCAGTTTGAATCACAGCTATTCCTGCAGCAGTAAGAGTATTTGATAGCCTTGCAATGCTATATAAAAAATCAGGCAGACCAGTAATTTGTTCTATCCACAGATCAATTGCCGGAGGAAATCGATACGTTACACCAATTGCAGCATAGTCTTGTGCTGACAATTGTTGGTGATTTGCAATATATTCAGGAGTGAGTCTCGAATCTGCGTCCAGCATGACTATAAGGTGAGGCTCTTCTGCTGTGGGATTTTTGAGCATATAGCTAGCTGTAACTACTTGCATTCCTGTTTCTCGTGTTGGTCCATAGCCTTGTTGTGCACAGGTTATGAGTGAAACAGGAGCAAGACTTTGTCGAGCATATTCTCGAACTACACTAGCTGTACCATCGGTACTATTGTTATCAATAACAACTATTTCCAAACCACTCCGTCCTGATTCAATTGAAGCCATTGCGTCCCAGATTTGCTCTGCTTCATTATATGCTGGAATAATAACAGTACCCGTACAACCCGGATCAGCAATAGCTAAGTCTCGTCGAGGAGTCACGCCGTTTCTTGCAAGATAAAGATTGATTTGTTGTACTCTTCTTGACAAATCTCCTGATCTACTTGGTCCTTCTCTAGTTGGTTGTTCTCTGCTAAATTGTTCCTTTGGTTTCATATAGATATTTCCTCCAACAATCGTGTAAGTTTATTTTTCTTCCTCTCCTGGCCATGGGTAAGGTTTTGGGGTACTTGCATAATGTGCAGCCATTTCTGGATCTAACTCCATACGAATCCGCAATATTTCTTGGGCTGTCGCCAAATCTCCAACGTTAGCATTACTTAGATATTGCTGTATCAGAAAGCGCGCATCACCGGTGGTATAAGCTTGTACATGATTATCTGCTTGACGGGCTCGCAGAATAAGAGCGCTTAAAACAAGTGGAGGGATTTCAATCTGCCCTGCCGCATGGGCTCCTGTTGCGTCTACTAAAGCAGGGATTTCAACAACAAGGTCGTCTGCTAACCCAGGAATAGTTCCTCTGTTAGGAATATTAACTTGCTGAACACTTTGCCGTCCTGTTGCAATGGAGTCCATAATATCTATAATCTGTAGTCCGGGTTTATGTTGTAATAAAGAAGCGACACTACCTTTTGTAGTCTGCGCTGCTTCATGGAGGGCAACAAGTAAAGGTATTCCTCTTCTACTTTTACCTGTCTCATTTTTGGCAGAATCATCACCGCCGGTCGGACCCCAGTATAGATCTTCCATTTCTGGTGAAGCATGCATCCATCCCATATCTGGCGTATTTGCTCTAACAGTATCCCCTCCTGGGAATAAACCAAACTGGGCATACAAAACTGCTGCAGCTGGGGTTAACTGATAATCTACTGCACTTGCATTTGGTAAAAAGTTAGTATAAAACTCGTGAGAATTATTTTTAATCCAGTCATCTAATATTGGATATGCATCCTCACCTTTATAGGTAAACTTTACTAACCAAA
>PPGL01000039.1 GCA_003173915.1 Candidatus Levyibacteriota bacterium
GCTTCTCTTATTCCATTTGTCGCACATGATGAAGCAAACCGTGCACTCATGGGAACCCATATGCAATGCCAGGCTGTGCCACTTGTTCATCCAGAAAGTCCAGTTGTTGGAACAGGCATGGAAGGAGTAATTGCAGAAATTATGGGTCGAGTTGTCCGTGCTCCATTTGATGGTATTGTGGCAAAAGTTGATGCAAATGGAGTCTTAATAGAAGGGAAAGAACAAAAAGCTGGATTCCCAATCACTTCTTTTGAAAGGACTTCACAAGCAACATCATACACACAACGAGCAAAAGTAACGTTAGGACAAAAGGTGAAAAAGGGAGATATTCTTATTGATGGACCAGCAGCACAAAATGGAGAACTCGCTCTGGGACAAAATCTTCTGATTGCTTACACATCCTTTGAAGGACTTGGATACGAAGATGCTATTGTTATTTCTGACAAACTCGTTAAAGAAGATAAATTAAGTTCTATCCATATTGAAAAATACGAAGCAGCAGTTGTTGAAACCAAACTTGGACCCGAAGAAACAACTCGAGATATTCCAAATGTTTCTGAAGAAGACTTGGCCGATTTAGATGAAGACGGTGTAGTCGTTGTTGGATCAGAAGTTGAGCCGGGTGCAATTTTGGTTGGAAAAATCGCTCCAAAGGGTGAAACAGAATTAACAGCTGAAGAAAGACTTCTTCGAGCAATCTTTGGAGAACAAGCACGAGAAGTTCGCGATACAAGTCTTCGAATGCCACATGGAGAACGAGGAACAGTTGTTAATGTTCAAATTCTTGATCGCAAGAAAGGTGACGAACTCGAACCAGGAACGCTTCGAAAAATTATTGTCGAAGTTGCACAATTTAGGCATGTAGTTGTTGGAGATAAATTAGCAGGACGACATGGAAACAAAGGTGTTATTTCAAAGATTCTTCCAGCAGCTGACATGCCATACCTTTCTGATGGAACTCCAGTTGATATTGTTATTCAGCCAATTTCCGTGCTTGCACGTATGAATCTTGGACAGATTTTGGAAGCTCACTTAGGTCTTGCAGCTCAAAAGCTTGGACAAAAAGTCGCAGTGCCAGTTTTTGAAAACATTTCCGAAGACAGAATGGTGGAACTTCTCAAAGAAGCAGGCCTTCCAGTCAATGGAAAACAACTTCTGTATGATGGTCGAACAGGTTTGCCATTTGAAAATCCTGTTGTTGTTGGAATTGAATATATGATGAAGCTTATTCACATGGTTGAAGACAAAGCACATGCTCGTTCAACCGGTCCATACTCTCTTGTTACCCAGCAACCTCTTGGTGGAAAAGCACAAATGGGAGGACAAAGACTTGGAGAAATGGAAGTATGGGCACTTGAATCACACCGTGCACGATATATTTTACAAGAAATGTTGACAATTAAATCAGATGACGTTGTCGGCAGAAGTAAAGCATTTGAAGCAATGGTTAAAGGAACAGATATTCCAACACCAACCGTACCAGAATCTTTCCACGTTTTGGTTAAAGAATTACAAGCTTTAGGTATTAATATTAAGCCAATGGGAGCAGCTATCGCAACAGATGATTCTGCCACGCCAACAATCGCAGCAAGTTTGCCAACTGTTCCAACAGATGATCCTGCCATCACAGAATCAACAGATGAAGCAAAAGAAGAAACAGAAGGAAAAGAAGCAGAAGAAGAAATGGGAGCAGAAGAAATGGTCTCCCAAGAGGATGAAAAAAATGTTACAATAGAAAGCTCAGAGGAGGAGAAAGAATAATTCTATGGATAAGAAGCAAAAAAATCTTAAATTAATAGACTTTAAGGCATTACAAATTTTACTTGCAGGTCGTGATGATGTGATGAACTGGTCATATGGCGAAGTCACCAAGCCAGAAACCATCAATTATCGTACCCTTCGACCAGAAAAAGATGGACTTTTTGATGAAAGAATTTTTGGACCAACAAAAGACTGGGAATGTTATTGTGGAAAATACAAAAGAATCAGATACAAAGGGATTATTTGTGACAAATGTGGAGTTGAAGTAACACTTTCAAGAGTTCGACGTGAGAGAATGGGACATATCAAACTCGCAGCACCAGTTGCACACGTGTGGTTTTTCAAAGGAGCATCAAGTGCACTCTCAACGATGCTTGATGTTTCACAGAAAAATCTTGAATCCGTTATTTACTACGCATCTCATTTAGTTGTTAATGTAGATGAAGAAAAGAAAAAGCAAGCACTTGAAAACTTGGGTAAAAATATCGAAAAGAGAAAAACACTTCTTCTAGAAGAAAAAGATAAGGAAGAAGCGCGACTGAAAAAGGAAACAGACGAAAAAACACGAGAGTCAGAAGAATCGGCAAGTAAGCCTGAACAAAAGAAACTTATCCGGGAAGAATTATCACTTTCTCTAAGGCAAAAATTAGCACGCCTATCTGAAAAAGCAGAAGCAGAATCCAAGAAAATTGATGAAATTGCAGATGCTTTGGGCAATCTTTTGAAAAGTCTTAAGATTTCCTCTGTTCTGTCTGAGGACGAATACTTTAAAGTCATGGAATATGACATTCCTGTCTTCTTTACTCTGAAAACTGGAGCAGAAGCAATTCTAGAACTCGTAGAAAAGCTTGATCTCTCCGAACTTATTGCAGGACTTCGAAAAGAACTTGAAAAAGCAACAGGGCAGAGATATCTCAAACTTATCAAAAGGCTTCGACTCCTTGAGGCAATGAAAAAAGCAGATATCAATCCAGAAGCAATGCTTATGGAAGTCTTGCCAGTTATTCCACCAGATCTTCGACCAATGGTTCAGCTTGCCGGTGGAAGATTTGCAACATCAGACTTAAATGATTTGTACAGACGCGTTATCAACAGAAATAGTCGCTTAAAGCATTTGATGAGTCTTGGTGCACCTGAAATTATTCTCCGAAATGAAAAAAGAATGCTTCAAGAAGCAGTTGACTCTCTTATCGACGTATCACAGCGTGGAACACAAGTTGTCGCAAGTCCACTTCGTTCATTATCAGACATGCTTCGAGGAAAACAAGGACGTTTCCGACAAAATTTACTCGGAAAACGTGTTGATTACTCTGGACGTTCTGTTATTGTTGTTGGACCAGACCTGAAGCTTAACGAATGTGGACTTCCAAAAGAAATGGCGCTTGAAATGTTTAAGCCATTTGTTCTTCGCGAAGTCATTGTTCGTGGTTTTGCTCCAAATATTAAGAGCGCAAAGAGATTTATTGAAAAAAGATCACCTGAAGTGTTTGATATTCTTGAAGAAATCACACGAAATCACCCTGTCTTACTAAACCGTGCACCAACACTTCATAAGCTTGGTATTCAGGCATTTTATCCAAAGCTCATTGAAGGAGCTGCAATTGCACTTCATCCATGTGTTTGTGCTGGTTACAACGCAGACTTTGATGGAGACCAGATGGCTGTTCATATTCCACTTTCTAAAAAAGCGCAAGAAGAAGCAATCGAGCTGATGATGCCACATCACAATTTACTCAAACCAGCTGATGGAAGTCCAATTACTCTTCCAAACAAGGAAATGGCACTTGGTATTTTTTACCTCACAACTGTTAATGAAGAACTTCGACGAGAAGAACTTCCAGCATTTGCCTCTGCAAAAGAAGCATTCCTTGCATACGATCTTAAGAAAGTTGCTTTGAGGGAACCAATCATGGTTCGAGTCATGAACGGATCTAAGATGGAAACACTCGAAACAACTGTTGGACGACTTATGTTTAATGAAAGACTTCTTCCAGGAATGAAGTTTGTTAATGAAGGCGTTAAAGCATCAGGAATCAAGAAAATTATTACTAGTGCGCTTCTTTCTTATACGTCTGAGCAAGTTGCCGAACTTATTGACAGTATTAAAAGTCTTGGTTTCCACGGCGCAACAATGTCTGGAGTATCGGTCTCTGTTTTTGATAATGAAATGATTGAAGGAAAAGACGAAATGATTGACGAAGCAGAGAAAAAGATTGCAAAAATTGAAGATGAATACCAAAAAGGTCTTATTACACTTGATGAAAGAAAAAGACTTGCCAATGATGTCTGGCTTGAAACAACAGACAAGATGGCAGATCAAACATGGAAAAATCTTAAGCCAAGTAACATTACAAGATTCATTATCGATTCAGAAGGAGCACGTGCAGGAAAAGAACAGCTCAAGCAGCTTTCCGCAATGCGTGGACTTATTCTTGATCCTCTTGGAAAAATTGTTGAGCTTCCAATTAAATCAAACTTCCGTGAAGGACTTTCAATCTTTGAATACGTTGCATCTGCTCGTGGATCTCGAAAAGGACTGACAGACTCTGCTTTGAAAACAGCAAACGCAGGATATTTGACTCGACGTTTGGTTGATGTCTCTCATGACGTATTGGTCCGAATGGATGATTGTGGCACAACTGAGGGAATTATTGTTAGAGAAGAATCCGATCGAACAGCATCTTTTGCAGATAGAATTATCGGAAGACTTTCCTTACAAAAAGTTACTTCCAAAGAAGATAAAAAAGTTTTAATTGATGTAAATCAACTTATCACTCCAGAGCTTGCAAAAGACTTAGCAGAAGAAGGAATCAACGAGCTTGTTGTCAGATCTCCTCTTACCTGTAAAGTACGAGAAGGTGTTTGTGCAAACTGTTATGGATGGGATTTTGCGACAAAGCAAATTGTTGATATGGGAGTGCCAGTTGGGGTTGTCGCAGCACAATCAATTGGAGAACCAGGAACTCAGCTTACCATGCGTGTCCGTCATTTCGGAGGAGTTGTTATGAGTGACGTGACGCAAGGTCTACCAAGAGTGGAAGAGCTTTTTGAAATGCGAACACCAAAAAATCTTTCTTCAATTTCTCAAATTACCGGTAAAGTAAAAGTCGAACAAACAGAAGATGGATACAAAATTACCGTCAAGAATACAAAAGTTGAGCCAATGGAAGTACAAGAATATTTTGTTCCTATGGCATCTGAGCTGAATGTAAAAGATGGGGATGAAGTTGTTGCAGGAACGCCATTTGCAAAAGGATACCTTGATCCAAAAGAAATTCTTAAAATTTCCGGAATCGAAGCAACACAAAAATATGTGTTAACCGAAGTACAAAAAGTGTATGAATCACAAGGTATTGTGATTAATGACAAGCATTTTGAAACAGTTCTTCGAAAAATGTCTGATAAAGTTGTTGTTGAGACAATAGGAGATACTCCTCTTATTCCAGGAGACTTTGTTACAAAGACTCGTTTTGAAGAGGTTAATGCTGAAACTCTAGCACAAGGCGGGGAACCAGCAACTGGTCGACAAGTTATGCTTGGCGTAACTAAAGCAGCTCTCTTCTCAGACTCATGGCTTTCTGCAGCTTCATTCCAAGAAACAACACGTGTTCTCACAGAAGCAGCTTTGGAAGGTAGAGTAGACAAGCTGTTAGGTTTGAAAGAAAATGTTATTATTGGAAGGTTAATCCCAGTTGATGGACAGGGAAGCCAGGATCAGGTATAATATAAGCTCAAAGTGCAAATCTCAAATTGCAAAACTTTTGAATTTTGACTTTTGAGTTTTGCATTTTTTTATTATATGCCAACACTATCACAATTAACACGAAAAGGACGAGGAAGTAAAACAAAGAAAATTCGAGCAACGGGTTTGCGACGTTTTTTTAATGCAAAAGATCGCGTCTATAAGCAAATTTCTGCTCCTCAAAAAAGAGGAGTTGTTACTTTGGTTAAGACCATGACACCAAAAAAACCAAACTCAGCTCTTCGAAAGGTTGCTCGTGTCAAACTTTCCAATAGAACAGAAGTCACTGCATACATTCAAGGAGTCGGACATTCTCTTTCTGAGCACGGTATCGTCTTAGTAAGAGGCGGTCGTGTAAAAGATCTTCCAGGTGTAAAATATCATATTGTTCGAGGAAAATTTGATTTACAAGGCGTACAAGGAAGAAATACATCACGAAGTAAGTATGGAGCCAAAAAAGGAGCAGGAGGAGGAGCAAAAGCTGGGGCACCAGCAGCAAAATAGCTATTAGCAAATAGCTAAGTAACAAATCTTATGAGACACAAAAAAGCACCACGAAGAATAGTACAAGCAGACGCATTATACAACAACATGCTTGTTAGTAAGCTTATTAATAAGGTTATGAAAGATGGCAAAAAAACTGTTGCCCAAAAAGTTGTCTACGATGCATTTGAAGCACTTAAAGCAAAAGGACTTGATCCTGTTGAAACCTTTGAAAAGGCTCTTTCAACAATCGCACCAAAAGTAGAGCTCAAAGCACGACGTATTGGAGGAGCAAATTATCAGGTACCAATTGAAGTAAGACCAGAACGTCGACATGCACTTGCAATCCGTTGGCTTCTCGAAGCAGTTCGAAATAGACCAAATACAGCATTCCATACAACAGCAGAAAAATTAGTTGCAGAAATTCTTGATGCAATCGATAACAAAGGAGAAGCAATCAAGAAAAGAGATAACACAATTCGTCAAGCAGAAGCAAACAAAGCATTCGCCCACTTTAGATGGTAGTTCTGAGTTTGTCGAAGAACTTCCGCTGGTAAACAGTTCTTTCTAATAGATTTTTTGGCTCCTGAAAGGGAGTTTTTTATTGGAAAAGTAGTTAAAATAAATCCTATATTATTGATTTCTCCCTCGTTTTTTGCTATACTTGCTATCTATGCATGATCGTATAGTTAACTCACGTCTACTTGTTTCAGGTAGATCTGATATAGTAAAGACACCGGACGTAAGAGCAAGAATGTCTTTTCAAGATGGAATAAAAGCTCTTCGCACAATTGTTGCTGCAAACGGAGAACAGGATATTTTAAAGGCAGCGCAACGGTTTCCAGAAGTATTAGAGGTAGTAGCTCTTGGGTTTCTGCGATCTTCTGATCGAGCTGGTGAGGTAACTGATGAAATGTATGGTATTCCTCGGTCTCCAATGCATGTTAGAGTTTTTTCCAATGTAGGAGATTTTTCAAATGTGTCTCTATTAGTTAACTACCCTCGTGAGGGATACTTTGGAAAAAGTATGTATAGAGATGAAGATTTACTTGTTAATTCTCCATCACTTATTAGTATTACAGCAGGTAAAGGAGGAGGAGATGATGGATACGTGTCTTTTAGTTATAGAGCTGAGGAAATAACACCAGAGGATAATGTGAATGGGTTTCAAACAATTTTCGCAACTATGGATAATCATGTTAGAACCGTGCATCATTCTGAAAGTTTGCAACAAACAAAAGCAGAAGATACTTCTGGATACACATTGCACGATCCAATGAGACATCTCACAGACTCAGTACAGCGAGTGAGTGAGGCCCTGATTGCAATTCTCGATAGTGATGTTCATAAGGGTATTGTTGAAGGATCAATAGACATATAATTTTTCATACTGTGTAGAACGGTTTCATAATTTTCTCAGAATACTCCGCAGGAAGTTTTTTACATTTTAAGTTACAGTGTTTGCACTCTTTCAAACCCAATACTCTTTTTATAAATTTTATATACTACTCTTGTAGTATTCATACATTTGGTATATAAGAAGTGTATGAATCTATGGCAATTAGAATAGGAGGAGAATTAACATTACCTCATAGTATAATAGATGGAGCAGAAATCGCTACTAGATATCGTCAAGTTGCAAAAAAAGAACATTTCCCTCCCTATATAAAGGAAACAATTCCAAAAGGCAATTTTTTCCAGACCAGTGCAGAGATATGGTGGCAGGCAACACAAGTAAGACTTGCTACGATGCTTGGAGAGGTATCTTTTACAGAGCCGTTTCTTGAAGGTGCTTGTGATGCTGCCGCCGCTATTCATGCAATTAGTATGGCTGAAGCACGTACGTATGGTGCAAGAAGAGATCCTTTATATGGGTG
>PPGL01000030.1 GCA_003173915.1 Candidatus Levyibacteriota bacterium
ATGGCAGTACATCAACCCCAGGCTATAAAGAATTAACGCAAGAGCAAGATGAAGCTTTTAAATTATTGGTAAAAGAAGCCTTCGGTACAAATCTTACTACTGAAAGCATGAATAAGTTTTTTGATGGTGCTGCGAGTGGTGTATCAATAGAGCCTGCTTTTGGAGTCAAAACTCTAAAACTTGGCGGAATCGATGTGGCTCGAGAAGAACGAGAACGTGTCCAAGCTCTTTTTGACTGGGCTGAGAAATACGGTTTTCAAGTACCAATGACAAGACAAGAGACTAATGCTTTTATGGAACAACATATTACCGAAGGATTCCAGATGGGACTTAACTTAAGGCTAGATACATTAGGAAGAGAAATTAAAGGAGGAAATAATGGTCCACGTATTGAAAAAGCAGAAGAGGCTATAAACGATTATGTTTTAGAAATGCAACGAGACGGTTTTCAAGTATATGACTCATCAAAAGGAGAACCAAGAATTCCTGGTCAAAAAGTGCTCGACCGTGCTGATTTAGATAGACAAATGGAAGAACAGTTTAGGGCTAATTTAGCAATTGGGGTAAGAACTCAACTTGGTCGTATTCCGTATGGTTTGCGAGATGGAAATGGAATCATCGTAGAGGAAATAGAAGAAGCAGCCACCACATTTGATTATTATGTGCAAAAAGCAATGGCGTTAAATAGTTCAGGGGATAATTTACTAGATCCTCAGTTAGCAACACCATCAGATGGGAGAAAAATTAATCCTAATTTACAAGTATTCCATCAAGCACTAGCTAGTAATTTAACGCATCCAAACTTTGTAGCAGGACTAGAAACACTTGCTAATAGGGCTCAAGTGATGCTTGCTAAAAGAGATAATACCGAACTCTGGAGATATCAATCTAATGGAGAATCTCCTGTAACCAATTTCCAACGGTTATTTGATTTAGGCGTTGAAAGAGGAGTCTTGGATCCTTCAGATGAATATTTGAAGACTTTACAAGCAAATCTCTCTACACAATTTGATGACTATCTTAAAGCCAAAGGTGCAAACCAATAAAATTGGTAGACACATTGTTTTTTTTCTTGACATAATAAGTACTTGTTTTGCACAATGGGTATATGACAGACATTACAAACTTACCACAAGACACAACTCTTAAAGACCTTGCAGCAGGGAAGTGGCTTGCAACAGTTTCTGACAATACAAATACTATGCCAAATCAAATTCCACCCGAAATACAACAATATATAACGTCATTACTGCAAGAAGCGGGAAAATCAAACCTTAGCCAAGAAGAGCTAACTTCAGCGACAAATGATATGTACCACCGTATAGAAACATTTCTTATCGACAAACTAGTAGAAAACTTGCCAGAAACCAAACTCGAAGAATTTACCAATTTGAGCGAACAAGCAACTGATGCTACTGTTCTTCAACAATATTTACAACAAAACATCCCAAATGTACAAGATGTTTTTGCTAAAGCATTTGAGGATTTTCGCACTACGTATATTCAACAGGCAAAATCCACACCTCAACAATAAAAAATCGGAAGACTCAATATGTATTTAATATCTCTAAAGCGTTCTTGCCGAACTCACCATAATTCTTACTTCTTAATTTTACATTAAATTACTTTGTTCCTTCTTGCCAGGAAGACAAATATACTTGTTGCTCTTTTGTAAGGCTATCTATACTAATTCCCATCGCAGAAAGTTTGAGCCTAGCAACTTGCTCGTCTAGCTCTTTTGGTAAAATATACACTTTTTTTTCAAGTTTTCCAAGGTGTTTCACAAAAAATTCTGCAGCAAGTGCCTGATTGGCAAAACTCATATCCATTACTTCCGCAGGATGACCTTCTGCAGCCGCCAAATTAACTAACCTTCCCTCGGCTAACACATAGAGTTTTTTCCCATTTTCCAAACGATATTCAACAAGATTTTCTCTGATTTTTCGAGCTGAGCTTTGTGCTTTGAGTTGTTCCATATCTATTTCAACATCAAAATGTCCAGAATTTGCGACAATTGCGCCATCTTTCATTTGCTCCATGTGGGAAAAAGAAATAACATGTTTATTGCCTGTCACAGATACAAATATGTCGCCAATTTTTGTCGCTTCAGCCATAGTGCAAACACCAAAGCCATCCATTGCTGCCTCAAGTGCTTTTACCGGGTCAACTTCTGTAACAACAACTTGTGCACCCATGCCGCGTGCTCGCATTGCAACACCTCTACCACACCATCCATACCCAACAACGACAATTGTTTTTCCAGCAAGCAGTATATTTGTCGCCCGGATAATACCATCGATTGTTGATTGCCCAGTTCCATATCGATTATCAAACAAATGCTTTGTATCCGAATCATTCACTGCAATAACAGGAATTTTCAGTACTCCCTCTTTTTCCATTGCACGAAGGCGAATAACACCTGTAGTTGTTTCTTCTGAAGAACCAATCACTTCCTTAAGTTGCTCTTTTCTTTTTGTATGGAGCATATGAACCAAATCTGCTCCATCATCCATGGTAAGGTGAGGATGGAAATCCAAGACACTATTCAGGTGAACAACATATGTTTTGTTGTCCTCACCTTTTATTGCAAATGTGGGAATATCGTAATCTTTAACAAGTGATGCTGCAACACTATCTTGTGTCGAAAGAGGATTGCTTGCACACGCAACAATGTTTGCTCCTCCTGCTTTAAGGGTGATGAGTAAATTTGCTGTTTCAGATGTTATGTGCAAACACGCTGCAAGGGTAAGGCCTTTTAGTGGTTTTTCTTTTGAAAAACGAGTATAAATTGTTTTAAGAACAGGCATCTGGGCACCAGCCCATTCAATTTTCAATTTTCCTGCTGGCGATAAACTTATATCTTTAACGTCGTAATTTTTCATTTCAACATCATATCAGATAATTTTCTCCTTGCACATCTTATCTTGAAAGTGAACGAAGAACAATTTTTATTTTTGCTTTTAAAAAATGTTTTGCTTTGGTTAACATAAAAATAATACTTTTGTCATCCTGAGCTTGTCGAAGGATCTCATACAAATTACTGAAACAGGTACGCTGATACATGAGATCCCTCCACTACGGTCGGGATGACACCAATATGTTTGTCATTCTGAACGCTTGCAACACCTCGAAGAGGATAATCCTTCAACGGAGGAAGAATCTTCTTATAGAAAAAACTCTCCACCAAATGCTTGTTGGTACCTTTGTCCAAACTCTTCCAGTGAAAACATATGTTCTTGTGTTCCGTATTTTTCCAGTGCAAAAGAGGAAGCAACTGAGCCCATTTGACCGCACGTTTGCATGTCCAAACCCCTTGTAAAACCTGCAAGAAACCCTGCCCTCCACGCATCTCCAGCACCTGTTGGATCTAGAAGAATAGATGGAGCAACTGGAGCAATGGTATATGTTTTATTAGATTGAACAATTGTCGCTCCTTTTTCACCAAGTGTCGTAATAATAGTTTTTTTTGCTGAAATTTTTTTCCATTCTGGAATGCGAGATTTGATAAGATTTATTTCGTAATCATTTCCTACAATATAGTCTGCGTGAGTGATACCGAAAGTTAGATCTGCATCGGTAATTTGCGTCAGAATAAATCCTGGGTCAAACATATAGGGAATATGTTGCTCTACACATTGTTTTACTAAAGACATCGAACCAACTGCTCCAGATGGTCCAATAATTACAAGTGAGTCCTTTTTTGCAACGTCTCGTAATTGCAGCTTGGCAATGGCTTCTGCTGCGCCGTAGAAATATCCCCAAATCTGATTATTTGTTTTGTCAGTCATTGCAAATCCGGTTGCAGTATATTTTTTCTTGTCTACAACAACATGGGACAAATCCACATGAGGTAATTTTGTAAATCCGCGTTTGTATTCAGCAAAATCTTTTCCTGCAGTTGAAAACAACATATTGGGAGTCTCAAGTAAGCCAAGGGTATAGCTCACATTACCTGCTGTTCCTCCTCGACGCTTATCGAACCTATTAACAATAAATGACAAATTAATATTGTGGATTTGACCGGGCAAAATATGATCGGCAAATTTACCAGGGAAGTCCATTATGTAGTCATAGGCAATTGTCCCGGTAACAACAAGCATACAGGTATTATATTTTGAGATTGAAGGAAGAACAAGAAGAAAATAGCA
This sequence comes from Candidatus Levyibacteriota bacterium, assembly GCA_003173915.1. The sequence continues at coordinate 4,149 of PPGL01000030.1, forward strand.
CTTGAGTGTAAAAATACATCAGCCATGCAACCCTCTAGCATTTGCCTCTTCAGTAAACTAAACTTTATGACACACTACAGAAGGAAAGCTTCATTTCTTACTTTTTTCATTATCTAAGTTTATTCATTTACAGTAAGTTACTGTAGATTTAATACGTATTAAAGACCACAAGACAAATGAGAATTTTGTTAATAATCTTGATCAGCTTGATAACAGTTGCTTTTACCGCAATCTGGCTTGGGATATATCACGTACTTAACGTACTCATTTGGTCAAATAATTATGTTCTTAGTCATCGCTTTTTGGTACCTATTCTTGTATTAATTTTCTCTCTTTTAATTGGAATATGCCAGAAATACCTTCGTGCACCAAATATGATTCATGGAGGGGGATTGGTTGAAGCGCTTACCGGTGGAGGAAAAACAAATGTGTCAACATTTCCTGCAGCTATTATAGTTTCCTATTTATCACTCCTTTCAGGAGCCAGTATCGGACCAGAAGGATCAATTGGTCTACTGGTTACAGACATTGTGGAATGGGTTAAACAAAAATTTCGTATTACCAATCAACTCTTTCCTAAATTTCTGTCAGTGGGTATTGCTTCAGCATATAACGGCATTATCGGCAGTCCGATGTTTACTGGGCTACTAGTGACTGAGATTCAAGAAGGTGGAAATCTATCAACTGTTTCATGGAATTTACTTGGCGGTGTTATTGGCTTTACTTTTTTTACCATATTACAACTACAAGTTTTTGCAAAATATATACCATTTAATCCTATTAACTCTCTCAAATTTACCTATTTTGTTTGGGCGTTTTTACTTGGAATAGTAGGGGTAGGAGTCGCAGTTTTGGTCAAAATATCTTTTCAATTTTTTGAAAAACTTCTGGACAGGTTTTTTAAGAAAAGCAGTATGCTTCGAATACTATTTACTGGACTTATTATTGCTATTGTTGGATATTTTTTACCAGAGGTGATGTTTGCTGGTGAAACTCAAATTTTCCCCATGATTTCCCATCCTGCATCATATGGTATTTTTCTGCTTTTACTTATGGGAATACTTAAGATTTTGCTCATGGCTTTGTCTTTTAAAAGTGGGTATATCGGCGGACCAACATTTCCTATTTTATTTTCCTGTACTATGATAGGTTTGGCATTAAGTTTACTATTTCCTGGTATACCTGTTACTATTTTTGTGCTCTGCATTGAAGTGAGTACTATTACACTTGCGCTCAATGCACCACTCACTGCCATTTTCCTTGTAGCAATAATTGGCACAGCAAATGAGAATATGCTTTCACTGCTTGTTGTATCAGCGGTTGTAGCAATGGGTGCTGGAGAAATCATCAAACAAAGACAAGTGAAACAAAAAGCAATATAAATAGTTATTCTTCTGCTTTTTCAGCTTCTTCTGCTGCTTCCTCTGCCTCTTCCTTCGCACTTTCTAGCTCTTCCTCAGCAGCTTCTTTACTTTGTTCTGCTTGTTCTTCTTGGCCTTTATAATACTCTATGTTTTCGTCTGACTTCTCGTCTTGTTTCTCTTTGTATTCTTCTTCTTCCTCTTCTTTTTCTTTGGCCTCTTCAATCGCTTCGTCAGCACTTTCTTTTTCTTCTTCAGCTTCTTTTACTTCTTCTTGTGGATCTGCCATAGTTGTGTTGTATCTCTTAGAGACTCCTTTTACAAGAGGACGTATGTAGGTATACGGTAAAATTTTTGTTAAAAGTAGTGTAGCTACATGAATGATTTGTCGAACACATTGGATAATGCTTTTGAGGATTTTGTCATAATTTATAAACAATTTAACCACTTAGGTTTTGTGCTCTAACAAATAATGGAATAACACTGCGCAAGATAGAGAAAAAATGCTAATGAGGTCTATTCTGCGCTAACAAATCAGGTTTACTCTGCGGCAGCAGTGGAGAACTTTTCCCTCTCTCCCACGGAAAGTAGCCAAAATGCTTTTGTAACTGCCGCATAGCATCTCGTGCGTGTTCTAAATCTGCTTGTAAGCCGGCGTTGAATACGTCTTCTTGTCCTTCTGGAGAAAATTTACCCTGCTTCCATGTCATTAGTTCTGTTGGTTCAGTTTTTCCTTGCTCTGTAATTGATGCCTCTACAGGAACAACTGAACCATCAGAAGTAACACGAAACCTAATGTCTGAGTGTGAAATAGTCCCATCATTCTTCCATGGTCGATTTGTAGTAATTGTGATCATTCTTGGTGGTACCTCATCAGCAGATTTCCCTTGAGCATCTAAATCTACTCCATACATATATCTATCATTTCTTATTGGCTCTACTACAATTCTTGTTGTCACGGGAAATTCATCCGAACCCTTCCTTACAGAAAATTCACCCTTTTGTTGTTCCGCGTCATAAGTACTTGAAATAGTTGATCTTCCTTCTGCTCCGTCTACTATTATTTCTCTTTTGTTACCAAATAAACCACGTGGTCTTACCCTCAATAATCCCTGCACGAATTGATGTCCAGTAACTTGTAAATCACCATCTAGGCGTCTTGCCCAATCCTCCCTTGCCTTCGGCAGTTGATAACGTTCAACAGATTTATTCATGAATGTTTCTACCATACGGTAATACTATATATTACATATTTCATGAAGGTCAAGATATTGCCCTAGAATTTAGAATACAGAAATTTTTGTAGAAAAAGGGCTTTCAAATCTATTTAGAGAGAGGAAGAAACTGAATATTGTATTATAACAGTATTATATAAGTTCATTATGTATACGATAAAACTGTCAAACTAACCTAATCTAAAAGGAATGTGCACATTATACTTCCTATGTCGAACACCCTGGAAGAAGCGTTTGGGAATAGAGTTGAACTATACAATCAATTCTCTCACTTGTATCAGATTATCAGTAGTAAATCACGCTCTAGTCTGATTACAATTAGCTCAAAGTAAACCTACTTTTAGGATTTCCTTCAAGTTGCAATATCAAATTCATTGTTGCAATCACAATGTTTTTATATTGAATATCTCTTTTTCTTCTAAAATCTTCACTATCTTGTTCGCTTGCTGTTTGCGCCTGAGGATGTTCATAATGTACAAGCACACTCTTTACTCTTAATCCTGCATGAAGTGCTTCTATAACTGGAAGAAATGTTGCATCAGGCCACAATTCGGGATTATATATTTGATCAAACTCCCTTTGTTGCTGCTCATTTGTATCTGTATCTGAAAGATTGGGGATTCTATAATAATTATGTCTCTGCATAAATAGCTCAAGTATTTTGGCGTCTTTGCCTTTTCTAATAAGTCTTGGTCCAAACCACATATCAAGGTCTTCATCACCCTGAGAAAGCAGAGGATGCTCTGGTGGATGTCTTCTTAGTATCTCGTTCCACAATTCATTTGCTCGTTGCTCATATGCTGCCTGGTAATCTGGATATGTAGCAAAACTTTCTGTATCCCTTTTGGGAATAACTATATCTGCCTCACCTACTAGAATTGGTTTTGCTACTTCAGGAAGAATGTCTTTTACAAAGGATATTTTTTCTGGTTCTGTCCACGCAATTACTTCTACTCCTTCTAGTTTACTTACTTCTCTCATTGCTTGTCTTCTACTTCCACTCATTGTTGTTTTCTTTTGTTCATCTTTTTCTTCTTGCTGCATAGGTATCCCCAAATTACGAAGAGCATCTTGAAATTCAGGAGAGCTTCCTCCATCCACCACGATTAACTGAAATCCTCTGCTGTGTGCTTCTGTTAGCATTTGTATTGCTAAATCACCTCTAACTTTATCTGTTCTTATTCTGGGATCTTTAATTGTCAAATAATCTACTTCTCCTGGAAACCACTCTCTATAGAAAGTTGTTGTTGCAATTCCAATTGAATGATTAAGCGCTCTTTCTACGAGAGGAGGCGTTTCGGGTAATTTAGTTGGCCTTGGTCGAGAAGCTTCCATCAAATAATTATATCACCATGAAATAGTTGATAAACTTTCTTTTTATTGGAAACCAATAATTACCGGAGTATAAATTGATTTTATATCTTTAACAATCCAATCGAAAGTATCAAAGAATTTGTGGACATGATAAATCCTATGTCGAACTATCTTGAGGCTGCGTTTGATGATTTTGTGAGGATTTACAACAGATTCAAGCAATTTGATTTTGCATCCTAGGTATCTTTGCTAAAACCTATTTCTATAACTGATTACTTATATCATTGAAAGCTTAATGAAGAAATGATTGTCGTATTAATTGTTGACCATGTAGGGTTATCTTGTAATGAAGGTATTGGGCTAAATTTAAACACAGTGCCTCCGTTAGCAAAATAAACCGCTGTTATTCCTGTTTGATTAATATTTAATGTTTTATTTACTTTTGACATTTCGACTACTGTTGCAACATTTTTACCATATTGTTTTGTGTATATATTGAATGTTACTGTCCAATTATATGCTCTATTAAGATTCTGCAATGGTGGAATTTCTACACTATTAATAAAATCTGTAATGGAAAGATGTTGATCATTGTTCTCAAGCAAAAGATTAAGATTATATTCATTTTTTTGCATATTTGCCTTTGAAACAATATATCCACCATCAGGGGCTTTAGTCGCAGGTAGAGCAGTAGGTGGGGCCATCATAGTAAATGAATGCTGTTGTTCAGGTGTACCCGTAGGGCCTAGTTTCCAAACTCCGTTTGATCCTTGAATAGTAGAAGGAAGTTCTGAAAGTCTGTTCCAATCTTCTGGGTATTGAATAGAAAAATGAAATACGTTATCCGTATAAAGCTGGTATCCAGAAATACGTGATTGACCATAAGAATTGATTGGTGTGGAAGATATTGTTTCCTGCATTCCTTCTTGTACTGTCGGTATAGGAAGAGAAATTGTTTGAGGAGGTTGCTGTGGTATGGATTTGTGAAAAATTGCCTGGATGAAACAAAAAATATTCAAAAACGAACACTGTTGATTGGAATAAACAGAAACTTCTGTTCCTAGTACTTGCGTTGATCGTGAAAAAGTGTAGAAAGAAGAACCAATAAGGGCAATTGAAAAAATAGTTAAGGCAGAAACAAAGCGAATAAAGGATACGCAAATATATTTACCATGCTTAACCTTAGATTTAACTTTTTTTCTTTGCATAGCAATTAAATCATGAAATAATAAATAGAATTAGTCAATAGGAATAATAAGCTTGAGAACAACTAATATCAATATATTATTAGCAGAGATGAAGAGTATAAAGTTCAGATTAGACTACCAAAATAACCTAATCTAGTATTATCATGTGCTAGTGCTGAGGGTCAGAGTCGAACTGACATAGCCTGTTCTTCAGACAGGTGCCTTGACCACCTTGGCTACCTCAGCAAAAAAAGGGGCAGTCCCCGAGATATTATAGCAAAGAGTGGGGAATGAAGGGAAGAGGGGGAGACTATGACGTTAAAAAAGCTTCTAAAGCTTGAATGTCATTCGAATCTTGAAAGCAATAAATATTTGGATAAACTGTTTTATGAGCGTTCTTCATACCTTTATCACTGGTAACAAGATAAGAGTTTGGAAATTCCATTGCAACACTAACGATGGTCGAGTCAGGAGTTTTTGCAATTGAGCCATTTGGCATATTTTTGATTATTAGACAATAGTTATCAACAAGTTTTAATAAAGATGTTTCTGTGATTTGATAATTAATAACATCCTTTATCATGATAAATTTTAACAGCTTCTCTGTTACAATCCTAGAATTAAGATTATTTCTTAGCAATGTACACAAGGCTTCATGAAAAACAGTTGTTGGAACAACACATTTCAAATCTTTTACAGCAAGGATTAATTTAAAAATACGCAGTGCTTCATTGTGTAATGGATCGCCAGAATCAAATACAGAAATCATGAACGAAGAATCTTCAATTAAATATTTCAAATTATTATGCAGTTACAGCAGTAGGATAGTATTTTTTCCAATTTTTCCCGTATCGTGCTTTATATAGCTGTCTACTTGCTTTACCATCTGCACCTTGAGTCTTCGTTATAACAATTTCCTTTATTATTGCCTCTATCTTCTTCTTTGTCATAATTATCACCTACCTTAGTTTTAATGCATTCCTATTAACATGTCAATAAACAATTTACCAGAAATATATGTGAAATCAATAAAGGTGAGGAGGGAAGGGGGAAGCGTTTATACGACAATAATACAAAAAACAATCGGATAAATTCATATGCGGTAAATAACTTGAAATGTAATAAACACTCTGCTTGGAAAGCAGATGCTCTACCACTGAGCAACACCCACAATAATGGCATAACTTGGACCACTAGACAAACATTACAAGAGGTTGAAGGAATAATTTTGGCAACATATTGACTTTTATAGTACTGATTGATAAAATTGCAAGTGGAACACGACTTGCAATTTTTAAATTGACATTTTTATAGGAATATAGTAAACTGCTTGTTGCAATTCTTACATAGAGTCTTAAGAATAGAAATATAGGGGAAATTACACAATTTGTGTATTAGTTATTGACAAGTTGAGGCTAAAAAGTTAAGATAACAACCCAAGATAGTTCTTTTATATCGTAGCTATTAATAGGTCAAGGAGATTCACTCTGTCAAAGGTGAGTCGGTGTAGGTTTGCCCCTGCCAGACATATATCTCTTTAACCTGTTAATAATTACGATCTTAGACGGAAGAGCATATCTCTTCCGTTCGTTAGCTCTTCACTAACGAGATTACCTAGCTTACCTTCCGATTGTGAATCGGACATAATGACTCCACATATAAGTGGAGTCGTTTTTGTATTAAGCATTTACTGCATAATACTTTATATAGCATATGAATCACCTCCCTTCTTAAGGATTTAGCGACCAACAAGATCTGGTCGCTTACCATTAAGAAAGGGAAAGAGAATCAGCTCTTCCATCCAAAACCGCAATTTCAATGTACAAAAAAAGGTAGTTTCTATAGACCGCTCAGGAATGCCTTCCTGAAGCGAACTACAAAAACTACCTAAAATGCTTTAGGCAGGCATTTGAACGGTCTGAATCTTGGAGGAAATAAAGAGAATTAATTCTAATTTTTATCCTACCGTAATTCTTACAATATGATACCGCTTCTTCTAATGACAAAACAAGTAGCAACAACTGTATTAAAATATATCAGATTTTAAGAACAAATGGGGTAACAAATGTATCATATGTTCCTTATCTCGGCGGTATAGACGCAAAAAATCGCAAGAATTTTATGATCTATTGCTATATATTTTGGTCACTTGACTTTGGAGCTTGACAAACTGTAAAATAATTGTAGTTCTTTATATTTAGCTTCTCTTCACCACTTTGCTTACCTCAGCCTTTCGACTTGCGCTCAAGACAAGTCATTTTATCTAAAACTCAAGATCTGCGGCTACTAAATTCTGAGCCTGCCGAAGGATTGGCTACCTCAGCAAAGGATACAAACCATAACTATTATACAAAATGTAGGGAAAGAAGAAAAGTATTACCTATTTTCAAATACAAGCGCATTTTCAACTGTTTCTCAGAATTGAGTGATATAAATGAATTATCCGGGGAGCGACTTCAGGGAGCTGCTTTCCGGATTTTTACTGCAATAATTGCGCTAGGACAAACTATTTTTGTACAATAAATTCTATGGATCTTTTGCTTCTTGATATTTCCTGGATGTTTTTTAATATCGCACTTGCGCTCATTCCTGTTGCTGCTGGGATTGGATTTATAAAATCAAGAAATCGCTTGCTTTCCTACGTTTTAGCCCTAGTTTGGTTGGTTTTTTTGCCAAATACCATTTATTTGCTAACAGACGTTTTTCATCTTGTGGATGACTGGAATAAAGCAACGCTTCCCATAGATATATTTCTTATTCCATTCTATGTACTTATTATTTTTGTTGGAATTGTTACCTTTATTTTTTCTCTATATGCAATTGAAAATGAAATAAAAAAGAAGCGTGTAGGCAAAACACTTCGCATTGTTATTTTGTGCGTGGTAAATATTCTTGTTGGAATAGGGCTCACGCTTGGAAGGATAGAACGCATTAATTCATGGGAAGTAGTAACAAGTGTTACAAAAGTCTCTCAGGGAGTATTTATTATTTTTTCTTCGACACAACTTTTTCTTATAACAGCAATTTTTTCTCTCGTCTCGACAACCCTATATTTTTCTTTAGAAAATATTACTATACTTAGGAAATCATACAGAAATTTACAAGGCAGTATATATAAAAAGAGATAATCCTCCTCGCATCGAAATACTACGTGTTTAATTGTTTATCTTTGTTCTCTTAACTAATCTATATACCTGCTCGATATAGTTTTATCAGTATGTACAGAAAAATCTTGTTGTATATTAATCCGATAAAACATCTTGGGAAAAAGGAGTATCCACTTATCTTTCCTTTTTTTACAACAATAGTTTTCTATATAATGCTTGAACTTATAACAAATGTTTTGTTGCACGAACCAGCAATAACAGGCAATTTTCTTATCATTGCAAATTTTATACTGTGCATTTATTTTTCTTTTCGTAGCGGAATAAAAGGAGGGCTTATTGTTACAGCATTGTCTCTTCTGGGCTATACATATTTTATTAGTACACGAAGTATTCCAATCATAACAAAGGAATTTGCTGCAATTATGGTTGTATTTCTCTCCTTTGTCAGCTTCCTTATTGCACTCATTGTTGGTTGGTGTAGAGAAATGTTTGATATACTGCTTGCCAACCAAATAGAAGAAACACAGATCGCCAAACAAAATCAGTACAGATGGGAAAGAATTCTCGAACAACTACCTGTCGGTATTGTGGTTGCAAAACATCCTTCTGGCGAAATCATTGAAAGAAATAAAAGAGCACTTACCCTACTCGGAACCATCCCACGTCCTGTACTATCAATTGCTGACTATAACGGTTTTCATGCATACAGCAACAACAAAAAACTAAAACCCTATGAATGGCCTATTGCACAAGCACTTCTTAAGAAAAAAACAATTATGGGAAAGGAAATAGATCTTACCAATAGCGATGGCAAACACATGACACTTCTTTTTAATGCTGCCCCAATTAACGATAGGAATGGGAAAATAACAGCTGCTGTAACAACATTTAATGACATTACAAGGCTAAAAGAACTTGAAAAGCAAAAAGAAGAATTACTTATTATGGCCTCACACGAGCTTAAAACCCCGCTTACTAGTGCAAAAATTTTTACTCACTCTCTCCTCACAAAACTTTCTGATAACTCAGAAGCGAAAAAACTAACACAAAAAATAGACAATCAGCTTGATAATCTCTCCTCTCTTATATCAACCATATTGGATATGAGCCAAATGGAACAAGGAGGGTTACGAGTAAAAGAAGAACCTTTTATTCTTCGAGATCTCGCTCTCAAAACACTCACTGACCTACAAAGCACAACTGATCATAAAATAACAATAGATTGGCAAGCAAAAGACTATTTTTATGGCAATGAAGAAAGAATTTCTCAGGTATTTACGAATCTTATGAGTAATGCAATTAAATTTTCGCCGAAAGAGTCTGAAATCATTGTAAAATGCCAAAAAAAAGGTAATGCAATAATTATAAGTATTCAAGATTTTGGAGTCGGCTTTACGAAAGATGACGAGCATCATATCTTTGACAAGTTTTTCCAGTCAAAACAACACAAAACATATCCAGGCCTTGGACTAGGATTATATATTACAGCAAAAATAGTAAAACAATACGGAGGAAAAATTTGGGCAGAAAGTGAAAATGGTAAAGGGTCAACATTTTATTTTTCTCTACCAATTTATAAAAATACACAATATGAAAGCCGTAGTAAGAAAATTTGAACAAGGAAGTACGGATTTCTCTTGATTACCTGTTTTACACGTATATATTATTTAATTTTCACTGTATTTTTGTAGAGTAGACGGTATGCCAAGTGGTCCAGAAGTATCAGGGAAAATGGGAAGAAGAGAATTTGTTAAACGTGCTGTCGTACTAACAACAGCAGTAGCATTAGGAGCCTGTGATACCCCACAAAGAAGGAAAAATGCCGAACCTTCTCCAACACCAGAAACAATGGGAGGAATATGGGTTTCTCCAAGCCCTGATAATGGGGCAACTATTCATTCACCAATTCTCACCCTTGCAGCACAAGCATACCCAGTAAATAATGGTTCACCAATTAAAGATGTGCAATTTACTGCGCATTGGGACGGTGCACCTTCTCCTGATCCAGAGCATAATCCTGGCGGATGGCCGATTCTTGCAACCGTTACAAACCATGACACGGATTTTGTATACCACACTATCGTAGATTTACGGAAAGTTTTAGTTGATGGAGATGCTATTAGTGTTCCTTATGGGGAAGTAACAATAAGTTTTGACGTATATAACGAGGCAGGGAAAGCTAAAGATGCACCAAATGGAGAACACAAAATCACCTATCTTCCTGAGTAATTAGTTAGTGGTTATTCCTGATTCTATTATTGTTTTAAACAGATCTTCTTAACGACTGAGAAGATGTTTTGCTTTGGTAAACATGACAGTAATGCGTTTGTCATCGTGAGCTTGTCGAAGGATCTCATACAAATTACTGAAACATGTACGTTGATAAAAGAGATCCCTTCACTACGGTCGGGATGACACCACTATTATGTTTGTCATTCTGAACGAATGCGACACCTCAAAGAGGGTAGTCCCCGAATGGGAAAGAATCTTCTTATCCTCCCATGGATTCCCGCCTGCGCGGGAATGACAATCAGAGGAAGTTTTAAAATACGCTCTAAACTTCTTTAGATAAACCACTTCATAAAATATGAACATGCTTGCAAAATACTTCATATTGCTTCAATAATGGTGTATGCCTTTCTGGATTATTTTTACATTGCTCAATATTTTTGGCAATGGTACGGCACTGTTCCTGACAAAATCAATAATTAAAAAAGAGGAAAAATTAGGCTATAGCGGAGTCATGTTTGTAACGCTTTTTTATGCTGTACTTTGCTATATTCCTGTATTTTTATATAGTTTTACTTTTCATCCAGTAATTTTTTCCAGTATTCAAGGTCTTTATTTTCTTATGGGAGCAATTTTTGTAACAGCAAGCGCTTTCTTTTTGTATGTTCATGCACTAGCATTAAACGATTTATCTGTATTTGGCCCACTGGACAATCTTCGTCCTTTTTTTGTCGTGCTTTTTTCGTTTTGGATTTTAGGACAGCAACCGACCTCTTTATTACTTTTTGGTATTGTTTTTATTGTTGGAGGAGCATTTGTGCTAACCATGAAGAAAGATTTTTTCAAAAAAGCAGGGGATATAAAGAAAACACTCTTTATTCTTTCTTCAACAGGTGTTTTTGGACTAGCAGCAATTTTTGACAAAAAAACATTATTTTATATAGACCCATTTAAATATACATTTTTCATTTTGGCCGGCGTCTGTGGTGCATATGGAATTCTGTATTTTCGAAGACATAAAAAATTGTACACCAAACATTTTGCCTCTTTACGAATGCTTTCTGTAGGACTTTTTTGGGCAGTTGGATATATAGGTATTATGATTGCAGTCAAACTCGCATCGCCAAATTTGGTTACCCCTTTACAAATGACTCGCTCACTTTTTCTCTCGGTACTGGGATTTATTTTTCTCAAGGAAAAAGGATATACAAGAAAACTTCTTGCCGCAGGCCTTATGCTAATTGGAGTTTTTCTCATAACTAGATAATTTTGGAAAGTACAAAACACGATTTGCAAAATGGAAAGGTTGTGATATAAATAAGGTTATCATGACACTCACAAACGACGACTTACAAGCAATAGGAACAATTATTGACCAAAAATTAAAACCTATTAAAGAAGACATTCAGCAAGTTCAGAAGTTAAATTCAGTTATTGATCAAAAATTAAAGCCCATTAAAGAAGACATTCAGCAAATAAAGAAAATTACTGCAACTACTGCAAAGCTTCTTGACTTAGAACAAATGCGACAGAGAAAGCAAATAAAACGAATAGAGGAACACTTTCAATTACCTTCTTACTCTTAGATCGCCGCTCTAGATATTGCTTGGAACTGAAGGTATAGATAACAAACTCCAATCCTACTTGAACCTAATCGCAGAAAAGGAGGATACCTATTTGTATATTCAGAATGTTTGGCTATATAATCAATTTAAATTAAATATGACAAATGGTGGAGGACCAACTGCAAGTAGTTTAAATCCTCAAAGAGCAGGGGGAGAAATTGAAACTGGAGAACCACAAAAACAAGCAAAAGCTGAAAAAAACCCAACGGCTCAACAACCAAAAGAATCTATTTCTGGGATAAAATTACAAGGTGATGCTGATAAAGGCAAACAGGATATATTGCAAATGGTAGCAGATGCACCTCATTTATCACCATTAGATGCTCTTAAAACTATAGCTCATGAACAACCAGAAGGAATGATTACTCCAGATCCTCCCGAAATTGCTACAGATCCACCTATAAAAGCCCCAGAGGGATCGGCACAAATGCTTATAACAGTGAGGGAAATAAATAATTTTAAAAGAGAAAGGGAAAATTTGGCAAAATACGAAATGAAAGATTTAGGTGAATATGAAAAAGTAGTTGCTGCTGGAAAAGCATTTATTATAGAACAACACAGAAAAGCAGGTATTATCCTTACAGATGCTGACTTTCCAGAAGTACATATAATCCCTCACGATAACGAAGTTGCATTTATAAACTCAATCAATGAATCACTTGGTGCAAAAGGTGGTTTTGAAATAGGGTTAAATGCTGCTTGGATTATCGCATCTGAATCTAGAGACGTATTTCACGATGCTGTTACGGTTGCACATGAGTTATTTCATGGAGTTGGAAGAAGAGTAACTCGTATTGCAGAAAATTTACGTGGTGGATATGGATTACACGAAGAAGGAGGACTTATGAGAAATACAGCTAAGGGAGAAGTTACAGGTCAAGATCTTGAGGAAGGATTAGCCGAAATTATAGGCCGTGATTTTGTGTGGAATTCAACAGATCTAACAATGATTACAGTCAGAAATACATATTTAGAACAACATGCAAACATGAAAGCCAGTATACAGCGCAATCCTGACCTACCTTTTATTATGTCTAGTTAT
>PPGL01000055.1 GCA_003173915.1 Candidatus Levyibacteriota bacterium
TCCCTCTACAACAATGACTATTCAGTGGATTAGTCCTGCTGACGAAAGGCAAAATGTGGTGATTTATCGCCCTAAAAATGGCGATCTAGAATGGTCAAAAGTGAAAGGAGAAAGCATTCCTTTTCCACAAGCAGCTCAATACCTTATTCAGCGAGCTGAAATTCAAAATCTCCAACCACAAACAGAATATCTCTTTAAAATCCTCCCTTATGAAAAAGAATACCAATTTTTGACAGCTCCTTCTACTCTGGAAAAAGAGCTTTGTTTCGTGATAGGCGGAGATATGTACCATGATTCTTTGCATTTTATGGAACAAACTTGTCAAAAAGCTGCGCAGACAAACCCTCTCTTTGCTGTCATCGGAGGGGACATTGCTTATGCAGTCAGATCTCTTCAACAAAATATTGAACGTTGGATTGAATGGATTAAAGCTTGGCATGCGACAATGGTGACGCCAGAAGGAAATCTCATTCCCGTCATTTCCGCATTGGGAAATCACGATGTCGTTGGCCAATATAACCAAACTCCCACTCAAGCTGCTGTATTCAGCACCCTTTTTCCCATGCCAGGAGAACAAATTTACAATGTTTTGGATTTTCACTCTTATCTTAGCATTTTTCTGCTAGATTCAGGACATGCCAACCCCATTGCTGGACAACAGACAAATTGGCTAAAGAATGCTTTGAATGAACGTCAACATGTCCTCCATCGCTTTGCGGTTTACCACGTTCCTGCTTACCCTTCAGTAAGACATTCTGACAATAAACAAAGCGTTGCTATCCGCAATTGTTGGATTCCCTTATTTGAAAGGGGAGGTATTCAAGCAGCCTTTGAACATCACGATCATGCTTATAAGCGGACGTATCCCTTGTTAAATGGCCAGATGCATCCCGCAGGAATTATTTACTTAGGAGATGGAGGATGGGGAATTGAAACTCCTCGCACACTTCGCTCTAAACGTCCTTATCTTGCTAAATTCGCTTCGGTTCGGCACTTTATTGCAGTGACTTTAACTCCTTCTCAGCAGAATTTTAAATGCTTAACCGATAGGGGGCAACTCGTTGATGAATATACTCACTCTCTTCCACAATATTCTTCTAAAACATCCACAGAAGAACCTAGGCAGCTAGAAGTGAGAAGAAGAAGATAAAACAATGCCTTGTGCGTTTGCCGGAAATTGACAAACAGTCCTACAAACTAAAAGTCGCACATGGCGTTAAAAATGTAAACTCCCACTTTTAATAGCCATGCGTCAAAGACGCATGGACTTACAACACGGGGGCTTCCCACTTTGGCGGCTACTGCCGCAAACTATTATTTCCATTTCTAGATTTGCTAAGAGCATGATTGTTTGTTTAGTTTGCGGCGGTAGCCGCCCTGAACATTGGACATTTAGACAAAGCAGTCTAATGGATGGCGAAAAAGGATGTGGTAGGAGGGCCCAGTCACCCACAGGGCAATCGCATGATAATAAATCATTTAAGTAAGGCTTACGCAAACAAGAGTAAAATTATAAAGCTTAAACATTTAGAAATCAAAATAAACCGCGAAGATCGCGAAGCAAGCGAAGAAACGCGAAGGGGTTCGATAGACTTATGAATCACCTTTTTATTTGTGAAAAATTGACGTACAATAAACGATTGGCTCTATGAATCAGAATGAAAAAAGGGATTTTAGGGAGCTACGCATTCTATTAGATGTATTTTGATTGGTATATGGAAGAAGCTTTACGCCTTCACCCCCCTTCTTTTGAACAGACGCGCATTGCTTTACAAGACATTGTCATCGACAATAACTATATTTTACCTAAAAATACAGAATTGCATCTTTTTCATTTCTATTCTCAGCGCAATCCTGAAATCTGGGGAAAAAATGCGAACGAATTCATCCCCGAACGTCATAAGGAGAGGGCAAAAAACCAGAAGATGTTCCCTTTTTCCTATGGGCCCACGTCCTGTGTGGGTAGGCAGTTTACAATGTTTTTTGTAAAAACGTTTGTGATGACTTTGATCACTAATTATACATGGGAATCCTCTCACGCGTGTAAAAGACTGAAGGGACCGGTTGCTCTAAAACTAGTCCCTGATGCAGAAATTATTCTCAGACAACGTGAAAAAATAACACATTTAAAATGAATTTATGGAAATTGTAATTTTTGGTGCGGGATATGTAGGCACTGTTACAGGAGCGTGTTTGGCAAAACTCGGTCATAGAATAACTTTCGTTGATCCTAATATGAGCAAGGTAGAGGCAATTAATGCAGGGAAAACCCCAGTTCTAGAACCAGGCTTAGAAAATTTACTTCAAGAAGGCCTACAAACGGGATCTTTAAATGCAAAGCACATTCTCGAAGATGATCTTTTAGAAGCTGATATGGTCATGATTGCCGTTGCAACTCCTTCACATCTTAATGGGATTCTTCAATTAGCTACGTTGACGCACGTTTTGGAAACGATTCGAGATGCAGTCATTAATAGAACACGTCCTTTAACAGTCGTGATCCGTTCAACTGTGCATTTTCTCGCCTTGCGGCGACTCATGCACATGTGCCAATTGGCAAATCACCCAATTATTTCCCTAGTTGTGAATCCGGAATTTTTAAGAGAATCTACTGCGGTAGAGGATTTTTTTCATGCTCCAATCTGTGTAGCCGGTGGTGACAATTCAGATCATGTCGCTAGTGTTTTATCCCTTTATGAACAAACATGTTCCAAAAGGTTTGCTGTGGATTTGGAAACAGCTTCTCTCTTGAAATATGCCTGTAATGCATTCCATGCTTTAAAAATAGCTTTTACAAATGAAATTGCTTCACTATGCGATTTGGTAAACATCAATCCACTTGAGCTTATGGAAATTTTTTGCCAGGACGAGGTATTAAATTGTTCACGATCTTATCTAAAGCCTGGATTTTCCTTCGGTGGATCCTGTTTACCTAAAGATCTCCGCTCTTTGCTATCTCTAGGGAGGGAGCTTGGAGAATCAATGCCGCTTTTATCCACAATTTTGCCAAGCAATCAATTGCGATTCCAAACTATGATTGAAAAAATCCTGCAATCAAATCATTCATCGCTTGCTATTTTAGGTCTCAGCTTTAAGAAAAATAGCGATGATCTTCGCGAGAGCCCTTTTGTTGAATTGGTTGAAATCCTTGCTGGCAAGGGAATCAAGTTAAAGATATTCGATCGGGATGTACAAACTAGACGATTATTGGGTTCTAATCTTATCGCATTCAATACGCGAACGGCCCATTTAGCACCTTGCCTACAAGATAGCCTTGCTAAAACTTTAGAGGGTTGTGATGGTATTGTGATTTGCAAAAATTTTATAGACGATGTACTAATAGATTTTATAGAAGAAAATAATATTCCTGTTTACGATTTGGGATACTTCCTCATGCAAAAAACATCTCGAGAAGAGAATAGGTGTTTCGTTTAAGGTCAACTACCTTCAGTCCAAAATCGAGCATTAAACAGCCTGTTTTACTGTTTGCTGCTAACCGCCTGTAAGTAGAGGCACCATTAGAAATGAGAATTCTTTTATGAAATTCATTTAAATCATAGAACCAACGCATTAAAATTTTTCGGCAAAATATAGAGATAAATTAGGGTCGGTCTCATGAAGAATCATTTGAAGCTCTTTATATGGATCTCTCTGAGTCTTTGGGTATTCACTTTTCCTCTGAATGCCCAGCCCCTTCCTTCAGACTTGGGAACACTCATTGTCACTTATCAAACCGATCAAGAGGGCCAGCGGCTCGATCGCATGCGTTTTTGGCTGATTAATGACCATAACGAACACACCTTATACCCCAAAAAAAATGAATTTGTTTCTAATAGCCATACGCCAAATGAAAGAACCGTAGTCATTACCCATCTTCCCGCTGGCCGCTATCGTATTGAATTCTTAATCCCCAACACCGATCAACTCTTTGAAGATGTGCCTGTTCGCGAAGTCAATTTAACTCCTGGTGCCGTCATCAAGATAGATCAATGGATTCATCTTCGTTCACCCTCTCAGCCCTCTTCTCAAGTCTCTAACCAATGGGCTTTAATGGTCATGGATCGAGGCATGTCTCATCGAAGCCCTTCTTATTTATCCCTTAATCGATCGCTTCCCCCTCCGCCTCCTTTTAATCCTTCCCGGGCAAGTTTAGTTAACTTTTCGCTTGTTTCAAATCAAGAGGTAGATTGGAAGCTCATCCTGCAAGATCGCGTGATTTACTCGGGAAGAGGTTCCATTTCCAACTTAACAGTTCCTCCGGGACGTCACTATATTTTGATAGCGGAAAATATAGAAGGCTATCATTTTTATACTGTTCCTAAAATTCCTTTTGATTTAGCCCCAGGAAAATCTCTAACCCTTCGTTTATATTATCAACGAGAGACAGGCCACCTGAATTTACAAGGAGAAGTTCCTTCTCAAGTGAAGACTTTTTATATCACTCTCTATCCTCAAGAAGATCAAAAGCAAGCACCTATTAGAGAAACCCTCACATCTACCGATGGACAAATTTCATGGAAAAGCGAACCTCTACCTACTGGAAAATATATTTTATCTTATAATATTCCCCACCAAACAATCCCTCTCAATAATCAATACTTTACTATTGAAAAGGACAAAGAGACTGTGCTTCAAATGCCTTCTTTGACTCAGAAAGCCAGCCTACAAATCAACACTGATGTCTCTCAAGCTCTTTTTACCTTATCAACAGAGAAAGGAGTGGTGATTGGACAAGGCCGAGGCCGTCATTATATTTTTCAAGACCTGAATAGCGGACACTATATTTTACAATTTTCTAGTTCAGATCCCAATCTTGCCCCTCTTCATTCTTCTCAATCCATTTTTATTGATTCTAAGCAAAATGCCCAACTTAAAATGAATTACCAAAAGCTTGGACGCCTCATCATTCACAGCAAAAATCGTTTACAAATCGTGATTCAATCTTTGGATAATCAAAAAGAAATTCTTAAGGAGACTTTAACAACTCCCTCTCAAACGTTCCGTTTACCAGAAGGACGCTACCGCATCTCTTATCAATCTTTAACCGACACATCTTCTCTTTTTCCTGCTCAAGAAGTCAATATTCGTGCTGGATCTACAAGTAAACTTTCTCCGGAAGAACCTTTAGAGCATTCGAATCAAGAACAATTAGAAGATCAGGAGGCTCATCATCCAGAAGAAGTTTTTGTAGAAGTTCCTGCGGGTATTGCCATTGTAGGAAATCCCTTTTCCGATCATCTTCAAAATGAAAGACCTGCTAAGGAAGTCTATCTTCCAACCTTTGCAATTTCTGTTTACGAAGTGACAAATGCACAATATGCCGATTGGCTCAATCAAGCTTTTCGAGAACAAAAGGTGACATTGGGAAAAGATCACTTAGAAGGATATATTTTAGATCAAGAAGAACGGATCATCTGCAAAACATTAAGAGCCGATCCACTTTCTCATCTCACCCTTCAGAAACAAGGAAATAGGATTCAAGTGATTCCTTTTCCCGGTAAAGAGAATTATCCTGTGATTGAAGTCAGCTGGTATGGAGCTCAAGCTTA
This sequence comes from Candidatus Levyibacteriota bacterium, assembly GCA_003173915.1. The sequence goes on from PPGL01000055.1 coordinate 5,550, forward strand.
CTGTCAAGATAAAGGATATCGACTTCCCACAGAAGCAGAATGGGAAAAAGCAGCTGGCATGTCTATTCCTAAAGAAAATGAAAAAGCGCAACGCTTTAAATATGGATTTGGAAAAGATACCATTGATCGCACGTGGG
>PPGL01000089.1 GCA_003173915.1 Candidatus Levyibacteriota bacterium
AATTAACGCAGTCAGTAGTGACTTAACTTCTACAACTGAAGGCTATGGACTTCGTGCAGCATCAGTCTCACAAGGTGCTGGTGGACCAATGGAAAGTTTATCTCCGTATAATGGGTCTGGCAATAACGTTGGCACTCTTTCAACTTCAAAACGCCCAATCTTTGACTCATCAAACCTTCCGGTCACTTCAGGGCAAGGGGTATTTGAAATTAAAGCAAAGGCTTCAAATACAACAAAAGCAGCAGCAGACTATGCAGATATACTCACAGTTATTGCTGCTGCAACGTTTTAGCCTTATCCGCTATTGACAAGCATGTACATTTACTCTTTACTAATAGTATGCGCATTACACTGCCCTTTTTTTCGATTTCAAAAAAACAACTTCGCTTTGCGGTAACCACTCTTGTGGTCTTATTTGGCACTATCGAACCTTTTCTCTACCCTTCTCCAGTCCTTGCAGCAGCTGCGACTGGCTATCTTCGTCTTGATCGCATGAAAGCAAATACAGCAACTGGTGGATTTGTCTGTTTCAATCCAACAAGCAATGAAACCACAGTGAGAAAAATGTCTATTTCTTTTGCAGACGGAACTGGCACTGGAGGAGCTGCAAGTTTTGCTGTCAACTCAACAGGATCCAACTGGACATGGGATACGACGAATGTTCCATCTGGCACAAGCGCTTTCCCAGGCACACCAACAACAAGTACTGTTTCAACCGGAACAGTCACGTTTGTTGTGACTGCGGATCAATCTTTGAATACCGGCACAGTCTATTGTCTTCACTTTACCGGCACAAGTACCCTCACAACACCAACAAGCTCTGGTTCTAATTTTACCGGTACAATCTCACTACTCAATAGTAGTGGTTCAACACTCACGAACGAAACAGTAAATTATGCAACAGCGATTGTTTCAAACGATCAAATTTCTGTGACGGCAACTGTTCCTTCAACATTTAGTTTTTCATTAAGTGGTAATTCTGCTGCACTTGGAACGCTGTCAACATCAGGTTCAACAAACGCATCAGCAATTACTGCAACTATTAGCACCAACGCAAATAATGGATGGCTTGCCTGGGTAAAAAGTGCAAACGGAGCATTAAATTCAGCTTCAACAAGTGATTCTATTGCAAGTGGTTCCTACGTAACAGGTGCGAGTAATATTGTGGATCTTTCTTCAACACACGGATATGTTCTTGATGTTAATCTAAACTCTGGATCTCCAACGATTGCAACAGAGTACGATGGAAATACAACAAATAAAGGAGGACACATCGACACAATTTTTGAAAAAATAGCTTCAAATAGTGGACCAGTTAGCGGCGATGCTGTAGATTTAGTTGTGAGAGCAAGGGCTTCTGCAACGAATAAAGCAGCAACAGACTATGCTGATACACTCACGGTAACTGCTGCTGGACAATTTTAAGGGAAGAAAGTAATATAATCACATGTTGGGTAGCTTCAGATTACTCTTGTATCTTTGTCTATTATTTGTATGTTTTTCCCTTGTTTCTGAAGCGTTCGCACAACAAATACCATTTAATGTAACAGTTACTCCACAGTTTTTTGACATAACAACTACACCGGGGAAAATACTAACTGAGAAAGTCAGACTTCGCAATAATAATGATAGTCCAACAACATACACATTGAGTATTCAAAAAGTGATTGCAGACTCAAATGGAAATGTTTCGGTACGTGATTTTCAACAAGGAGAAGATGAAAAATCATGGATTTCTATTTCCTCGGCAACTGTCTCTGCACAGCCAAAAGAATGGACAGATATTCCACTTACCATTACCATCCCAAAAGATGCAACATTTGAACACGACCTAGCACTCTTTATCTCCACAACATCTCCAAAAAAACAAACTAATGGAACCCAGATTACTGGATCTATCGTTATTCCTCTTCTTATTACCGTACAAAAAAATGGAGCGCATATTGATGGCAAACTTGAAAATTTTCTTACAAATGCTGGCTGGTATGAATATCTTCCGGTAACATTTTCTACAGTTTTTCTTAATAGAGGTAATGTGCATACGCAGCCGCGAGGAAATATTTTCATTACAGATTGGACTGGAAGACAAGTTGCAACCCTTGATATTAACGCAGGGCAAGGAGAGGTATTACCGAATGCAAAAAGAATTTTTACGACCGATTGGAATAGTGGTTTTATAACCTATGATACAAAAATGGAAGATGGCAAACCTATTATAGATAAAAATGGTAATCCACAAAAAGAACTCAAATTGCATTTTGACCATGTACTTGATTTTCGCATCGGCAAATACACAGCAACTGCTCTTCTTGTTATCAGTGGCGAAAAAAGAGATTATTCTTTTGAGCAAACAACGTCATTTTTTGTCTTCCCATGGAAAATAGTACTTGGAATTTTGGTTTTTGTTTTGCTCGCAGGAATTGGTCTTGCAAACACAATAAAGTCCATATTTATGGGAATAAGAAAACTATTTATAAAACATGAGTAATATACATTTTCGAACACTAAAATTGTCTATCATTCTCTTGATATTTCTTGGAGTATTTTTAACTCTCCTTCCTTTTTCTTTTGCACAAGAAGCGCCAACGGGACTGAATGTTACCATTAGCCCAACAGTTATTGAACTCACTGCAAATCCAGGAGAAACGCTCTCTCAAAAATTTAGAATCCGAAACAACAATGCTACCCCTCTTACCCTTGGTATTACTGTTGACAAACTTGCTCCTCAAAATGGTCAAGTAGTACCTGTTGACCCTGCAAAAGGAGATGATTCTGTATCGTGGATTTCCTTTGGAAACCAAACAATGACAGCACAACCAAAAGAATGGACTGATGTTTCCTTTAGCATAAGTGTTCCCAAGACTGCCGCGTTTGGATATTACTTTGCTCTTCGTATTGGCCAAATGCAAGCAACTCCGTCTGCTAGTACACCAAATACAAAACTTCTTGGGCAAGTAATCATTCCTGTTCTTCTTACTGTACGTAGTTCGGGAGCAAAAGCAGAGCTACACGTTGTTGATTTCAAACCTTTGGTATCGTTTAATGAATATCTTCCGGTCACCTTTTCTATTACCGTAAAAAATACCGGGAATGTGTATCTCAAACCACGAGGAAATGTCTTTATCCAAACTTCTTCCCAAAAAGATGTGGCAGCCCTTGATGTAAATGTAGCAAATGGAGTTGTTCTTCCAGGAGGAACCAGAACATTTGAAACAAGTTGGGATGACGGATTTTTTGTACAACAACCAATAGTTGAAGATGGAACAGTAAAAAAAGACGCATCTGGCAAACCAGTAACAACACTTACTATTAATTGGGATAAGCTTACCCATTTTCGCATTGGAAAATATAATGCCGATTCTCTTATTGTTTATGATAATGGCAAGAGAGATGTTCCTATTGAAACCTCAACAACATTCTGGGTATTCCCCTACACGATTATTGGCAGTCTTGTTATCGCCATAGTGATTATTTTTCTTGTTGGAAGATTTTTCATTAAACTCTACATCAAACGAGAAATCAATAAATACAAAAACTCCTAGGTGCAGCATTTTCTGCTAAGATACATATATGCGAAAATCTTTTCCTCTTTTTCTAGTTATTTGTTTATTTGTTTATTTACGTATTTCTTTCCCTGCCAATGCACAACAAACGCCAACGGTATCGGTTGTTCCATCCATTATCCAATTAGACCTTGCAACAGACAAACCTCAGGCAAATGTGCTGTATAGAAATAACTCGAGTCAAACTGTCGAGATTACTCTTTCTGCCTCTGATTTTACCGAACTTGAAGATGGATATAAGATTTCTTATTTGAATAAAAAAGATGCGCAAAATTATAAATATTCATTGTCTAGTTGGATTGATTTTAGTAGCAGAAATATTGTTATCGAACCTTTTCAGACAGTATCAGTAATAGTATTTGTGAGTCCTGACAAACTTTCACCAGGTGGACATTATGGCACGATTTTAGCCCAAATCGAAACACAAAAAGACGCGAGTAAAAATGTACAAATTCAAGGAATTCTCTCTTCTCTTCTTTTTGTCAGGACGCATACAGGCAAAGAAATAGAAAAGGGAAATATTCAAACCTTTTCTCCTCTAAGAAATATGTTTGATTTTCCAGAAAGTATGATACTTCGATTTAACAACTCTGGAGATACAACACTTACTCCATATGGTCTTATTACAGTCACTGATATGTTTGGGAATTATGTCACAAAAGGTATTCTTAATATTGATTCTTCTCTCACACTTCCTGAAACAATTCGGCGATATGAAGTGCCGCTTCGACCAACAGCGTTTCTTCTTCCTCAAGTTTATACTGCAACAATAACACTTCAGTATGGAAAAAGTAAAACTGTAATAACCCAAAAGAGTATATTTTTCTCCCAAGGAAGTATTCCTCTTATTTCAATCCTCATTGTTTTAATTGGAGCTATTGCTGTTATTTTTATTCGTGTCAAAACTATCGCGGCACGGAAAAAGATGCAATAAATTTTTCAAAGAAAAGATTTACATCTTCTTTATTTATCCCACTGACAACAATTGCATACACCCTTCCCTTTGTCATAAAAAATGCCGACTTTTCCACTGTTTCCACTTCTTTTTCAAAAGAAGTTGCAGTAAAAGAATCAATGGAAATAAGAGATTGCATATACGAACTATCCTGAAGACGAAGAGAAACTGCCGGAAAATCTGTGAGTTGTGAGATATCAGGACTATTAACAACTTGTACAACTGCGAGAATCTTTGGAGTATCTGTTGTAAAGGAAAAACTATCCAGAATATTCTTTTGCTGCAAAGCATTCTGATTATATTTTGTATATATTTTTGCAATTTTTGGATACAAAAATGATACATAAAGGTTTTCATGAGAAATCCGTGTGTCTGTTGTCTTTTGTTCGACAAGAACAGGGGTTCGACCAAGAAGTTTTTTTAATGCTTGTTGTTTTTGACTATCTGTCAGGCCGCTCCCTGTTCCATTCTTTGTTGCAAGAAAATAAAAAATCCCTACACCAATAAGAAAAATAGGAAGAACAATAAAAATATATTTTTTCATAAGAAAGTGCATTCCCTCTCCTGTTAACAGAGGGCTGGGGTGAGGTTGCTCAATGTGAACAATTGATAAAAAGACCTCATCCTCACCTTCTCCTAAAAGGAGAAGGAACCATCCATTCTATTTTACTCCTTCTGCACATTTGCTTACCAGGTAATGCGTCTTGCTTGCTAGCTTTGAAAGCATTTAGTATGCTAACAATAATGCCTAACAATACAGTAAAAAGTCAAAAGTTAAAAGTTAAAAATATACTACTCAAGATTTTTCTTATTGTTTCCTTTTTCTTTACCCTTTACCCTTTACCCTTTACCCTGCACGCTTTCGCAGATCAATCAATTTCTGTAACAGGCACTCTCCCTCCAAAAGATTCTGACTTTCAATTAAGTGCTGAAACCGATCATACAGGGACAGTTGCACAAAATACAACAATTACCTATACCATTACCTATGGATCGCATTTATATTATGCAGGGCAAGTAACAGTAGAAGCACAATGGGCACAAGGAACAATTTCTGGCGCATCTAGCCCTTCTGTCGATGGACTCAATTACGTTGCCGGAAGTGCATCTACAGCATATGCCGGGACCTCTCCAACAATTGATTTGGTGAATAAAAAAATAGACTGGACAATTGCATCTTTTCCATCCCAAACAACAGACCAAACAGTAACATTTAGTCTCAAAACTAACGCTTCCTACACAGGTAGCAACACTGTCAGCTTTCCAATTACTTTTAAAATTATTACCCCCAACTTTACCACATCCGTACAAACAATTTCTCAAACCTATCAATTTGATCCAACACAAGTCACCCCTACCCCAACTGCTGCAACTCCAACTGTATCCCCAACTCCTACACCAACTACTCTCCATTCGACTTTTTATTTCACATCCATAGATTTTCGTTCTGTTTCTCCACAAAGCATTAGTCTAGATGTAGCTATTTCCCAGGATGCAATGGTTACTGCTCATTTTGGCCTGAGTAAAACGGATTTGAATAATCTGATTACTACGAAAACCTATGCGACAAACCATACAATTGTTCTTGAGGGATTAACAGAAAATACGACATACTATGTCAAACTCACGGCAACAACGCCAAGTGGAATGCAAACAATATCCGATATGTATGTATTTCATACTGGCAAGCTTTCGGAAATACCCCAAATTGACTTAGGTTCTCTTACCTATGTTGCCAGTAATATTCTTTTATATGTTGGAAAGGAAAATGTAGCTACCACGCCTGAGACATCAACACAACCATCAGTTATCATCCTCCCTCCAGGATTTCCCTACACAATTCGCTTTCAAATGAGTAAAACAGAAAATAGTAAAAGACTTCAAGCAGTACTACGAAATAAATACGTCCTAGGGATTACAACAGATAATACAGAAGAACCAAATACAGAGTCTACAGACTTAATCCTTACTTCAGATGAATTTTACCAAGGAAGACTAAAAAGCCCAACACTGCCAGGAATATATGAGGAATTTGTCAAAATTTATGACACAAGTGGAAATATTACTGAGGAAAAAATTGCTGACATTCATGTAAGTACACCGTTTTTAGTCATAAATAGTAAAACAAACAAACCAATCGAAGCAGCACAAGTACTTTTGTATTACCAGGATAGTCAAAATCACACATTTGTCTTACTTCCACCACAGCTATTTCCTGTCAAAAATCCTGCTATTACAAATTCGCAAGGGGTAATTGCTGTTCCCCTTCCCGCAGGCGTCTATAAAGCTCAAGTTAGCGCACTTGGATATGCTCCTCAGGAAATAACATTTGTGCTTGGAGAAAAAATTAACGAGTCCTATCCAACAATCAAACTTATACCAGAACCGTTTAATCTAGCAACAACAATACGCTATTACGTATCTATTGTCTCAGATACACTAAGCAGTACAAAGCAATACATTTCTGATCTTTCTTACTCAAACAGATTTTTTGCGTTGAATGCTTTCCTCATTAGCGCCCTACTTGTTCTCTTAACTTTTGTTGCTTTTATTAATAAACTGCATATTCCCCTCTTCCATTTACCTTCGTATTTTTCTCACTTACTCCATAAAAAACAACACACGAACACTGTCTATGGGCAAGTTATTGACGAAGAGACGAAACACCCTCTTGCCGGTGTCATTACTTATTTACTCAGTATGAAAACAAAGAAAATTCTCAGTCACACTCTCACAAACGAACAAGGAGAATTCTCTCTTACCCATGCTCCAGAAAGCGATTTTGCAGTGGAAATATTAGCAGATGGATTCGAACAATCCTTTTTCCCCTATGAAAAACTTCATCTCAATGAACATGGCGAGTGCACACTCAGTATCAAGAAACGACAACTTCCACTTTCAATGAGTACACAGGTTATTCACTGGACTGAGAATACACTTGCCTTTTTCTTTGAAATTCTTTTAGTGCTTTCCCTGCTTTTTGAAATATCTTTTGGATATGCACTTGGATGGGAAAAAGCAACTGTTTTTCTTGTCTTATCGATAGCAAATCTAGGACTCTGGATTTTTAACCTTACAAAAAGAAGAAGTTTTACACTGACATAGGCATGATTTTTTTGGCAAAAAGAATTTTTCCTGTTGCTGTTTGAATAACTCGGGAAACCTTTACATCAAGTGTTTGACCAACATCTCCACTTGCTTTCTCAACAACAATCATTGTTCCATCTTCTAAATACCCAACGCCTTGTGTCACGTCTTTTCCAACATGCAAAAGAGTCACTTTGAGACTTTCCCCAGGAACAGCTGCTACTTTTAAATGTTGTGCTAATGCGTGCATATTAATCGCTTTTACTCCCTGGACTCCTGTTTTTTTCTCTAAATTATAATCACAGGTGATAAGCTTTCCTTTATTACTTTTTGTAATGCTAATCAGCTGTTCATCAACTTCTTTTTCGCGATCTCCATTTTTGACAGCAAGCACAACAACTTTTAGTCCTTTGATTTTCTTCATTTTTTCAAGTGACTCAAGACCACGCCTTCCCCTATCTTTTTTTAACGGATCTTTTGAGTCAGCAATGTGTTTGAGTTCTAGTAGAACAGAATCAAGGACAACAACTGTTCCATCCAGAAGACCTGTTTGCATAACATCAAAAATGCGTCCATCAATAATAGCAGAGGTATCTAAAAAGTATGCACCTGTTGCTTGTTTGACCTTTGTTGTGACAGCTTTTTTCTTAGGAGTTTGGGGAAATTTTGGGAGTCTGGCAATAACAAGTTTTGCCACTTCATCTGCCAAGAGACCCATAAAACGAGGATGGAAAATATTTCCTCTGTCTGGAACTACCGATGATGTATCAGGCTGTTTTTTGTTTTCCTTATCCTCCGAAGCCTTGGCGGAGGCGGATTTTTTTTCTTCAGGCATAGCAAAATAAATGCAAAATAAGTTCGGGCTACGAACCTGAATCTATCATTTGTCATTCTGGAAAAATCCAGAACTTACCACTTCAATGGATCTATCTTCATTATACTCCCTTTAGTCCTCTTTTGTCACTTTAAAATGACGATCATCTTTTTGTTCCCATGCTTTTTCCCCTGTTGCAAACTTCAGCCCTAACGACTGGACAACCCCCACAACACTTGTATGTGTTTCTGGAGTAATAATTGTCGTAAATCCAAGTTTTTTCGCTTCCCGTATTCTTTGTTCAAGACTGCCTACGCCTCGAAGTTCGCCCAAGAGACCCACTTCTGCAATCCCTACAACCTTTCGCAGTGGCTTATTGGTAAGAGAAGAAAATACAGCAAGGCAAATACCAATATCGACAGCAGGATCGGTGACTTTCAGTCCTCCTGCGACATTTACAAAAACATCGTAAGAATCAACATTAAGTTTGCATTGTTTTTGTAGCACTGCAAGTAACAACTCCAAGCGTTTGTGATCTATTCCTGAGGCAACACGTCGTGGCATTGCAAGCTTGGAATAGACTGCCAGTGCTTGGATTTCGATAAGAAATGGACGCGTGCCTTCCATAATAACAACCGAGACTGATCCTGGAACTGATTCTGTCCGCTTGGTAAGAAATAACTCTTCTGGATTTTTCACTTCCTGCATTCCCTCACCAAGCATGGTAAAAACACCAACTTCATCAACAGGACCAAAACGATTTTTAAAACTTCGAAGAAGTCTTGTTGTTGTAAGCTTTTCTCCCTCTAAAAACAACACAGTATCAACCATATGCGACAAAACCATTGGTCCAGCAACCATTCCCTCTTTGGTAACATGCCCAACAATGATGACAGGTATTGCACTTTGCTTTGCAGCGCGAATAAATGCAGTTGTAGCATATCGCACTTGACCAACTGATCCAGACAAACCATCAAGAGCTTGAGACTCCATTGTTTGAATCGAATCAATCACAACAAGTGACGGCTTTTCATTTTCGATTAACTGAACAATTGCATCAACATCTGTGAGTGATACTAAAAACAAATTGCTGTTTTCAAGTGCTCCTTTAATGCGACTTGCACGAAGCTTTATTTGTTCAACCGACTCCTCCCCAGAAATATAGAGAACTTTATTATTCGTCATCCTGTTATTCTTACTTGTCATCCCGACCGTAGTGGAGGGATCTCTTTCAACTGATTCTTTTGAACCTTTCTGAGTTTGGGTTGTTGTTTGAGTCTGTTGTATGAGATTCCTCGACTTCGCTTGCGCTCCGCTCGGAATGACAGAACTCTGTCCAGCAACATTCAATGCCAATTGAAGTAACAGTGTACTTTTCCCAATCCCCGGGTCTCCAGCAAGTAACGTTACAGACCCTGGAACTATTCCCCCACCCATCACATTGTCCATCTCTACAAATCCTGTCAGCATTCGTGAGGACTCATGAATGGTAATTTGAGAAAGTGTTTTAGGAATTAGTTGTTCCCCTCCCGCGGAGGGGAGTAAGTGGTGGGTTTTTGCCATGGAACCTTTTCCGCTTTTCGCTTCATGGAACTCTTTCATGCTATTCCATGTTCCACATTCAGGACATTTCCCCAGAAATGCAGGACTATCATACCCACACTCCTGACAAACAAATTTTGTGATTGTTTTTGCCATACAATAAGTTACTAGTCGATAGTTAATAGTTCATAGTAGAATTTATTTATCGATCCAAACCATGAACCATTTACCCTAAACCAGTAACTCAATTCTACTCCTCCGAGGCTAAAGAAGGAAGAGGAAATTAGGCGGCAACTGGTTTCTCAAATGCCTGAATTGCAGGATTAGCATCTCTTAATACCCGATCTGCATAATCTCTAGGAGAATTTCTTCTTGAGAGAGAAAATAGAACTGGCATTTGAGGTTCGTTCATTTCCTGTACTGGAACAAATTTTTCAAGCAAGTATTTCCAAAGTCTTCTAATTCTTCGCAAGGGCATTGCAATTGCTGCTTTTACGTATTCAGCAGGAGAAAAGTATGTCAACATCATGCGTCCAAGCGTTATATCAAGTTGATCTGCAAATGGTACTTCACGACGAAACTCTTCATCTTCAAGTAAAACTTGTGCTTCCTCTTGAGTTATATACTCACGTGTTTTTCTTCCTTCTGCATCAGTTTTTACTCTATATGCAATCAGTGGATACATAGCAGCTTGTATATATGCATCTGAAAATTGATACCCAACAACTTCCCAATTAAATTGTTCGATTCCAGATCCTTCTCTTCTTTGAAGGACTACTCCAACAGCAGCAGGCTCATCAATATCTTGTGAACTTCTGATAACAACAGTTTTATCGTCTAGAAAAGAATATCCAGTCCGATCATCATTTTTATACCGCACGTCTCCATACTCTCGTACAACTCTTTTAGCTGGATCAATGAGTACGTTACTTGTATCCCAAACAAGAACTCTTATTGCAGCCTCTTCTCTTTCCTCTTGTGTTAAACCTTTGTAAAATGCTTCTATTATTCTTTCTCTCTCTTCTGTAGATCTATCATTATAATTATCCCAATACTTCTTCACATCTATAGCTGTGGGATCTGCTGACTCGCCTTCCAAATAACGTTGCATAAATACAGCAAATGCTTTTTCAAATTTTTCGTCATTTCTAAGTCTCTCTTCAAGCTTCGCTCTGGGTAAAGGAATCTCAGGAAGTTTTTCGATATCCACTAATTGTATATTCCACAAAGGATTGAATGCCCCATCAAATGTTTCATTTTCCCATGTTCTTACCCATGTTTGTTGACTTTCTCGATTAAAACGCCTGTACTCTTCCCCGACCATTCTACTTCTCTCATGCGCTCTGTGAAGCCAATATTGCCTGAATTCATCCTGACCAATAAAAAATGAGTACCAGTGTTTGCTCGCAGCAATATCAGGAAGCTTAAGATCTTGCAAACCTGCTCCATTTATTGGATAACGATTAGGGTTTCGCGTAAGTGTACGAAGCAATTCAACCAAATGTTGTCCTACAAATGGATGATCAACTGCAGCCCAGTGTAATTCTTCCCCGTTTACTCGCGTAACACCTTTAAACATACGAGAATGCTCCAAGCCTAATCGCTGCTGACGCGCATCGTGCATCCCGTGCACCTGAAATGTTATCCATTCAGCACGCTGAACCACCTCTCTTGTCACCAAACCTCTTGGTTCGTGTTCCCTTGCAGATTCGCGAGAATGTCTCATAGGAATATTGTACTATAAGTCTTTCTAAATGACAACTTGGCAATATAGGAAAATTCTTGAAGGAAGATTTATTTTTTATCATTCTAGATCTAGATTTAATCCTGTAGTTTGATATTTTGCGATATTTTTGCTATAATCGCCCACAATGAGTCACGAATATATCTTAAAATCTCCTGGAGCAAATTCTGGGGAACTTAAAGCAAAAGCAGTAACTCCCAAGGATAGAATTGCTCGTCGTAGAGCAAGAATAACCCGTCTTCTAATATCTTCTACGATATTAGATATTTCTTCCCCAATAGCAAAACTTACTGCAGATCAAATAGTAACACGTCTAAGAGGAATGCCAAGAAAGAAAGCTCCTAATGATCTGCTACGATATACCGGCATCATGGCAGCTGTAAATGGAGCTCCTATTACACCAGAAACAAGACAAGCTGCTTTAGAAAGATCAGCAATAATTGCACAAAAAGAAAATTGGGGAAATTGGTTACATGATATTCAATCAAAACCAGAAAAGCACATAGAAGGTCTTCAAGCACTACCCCAAATGGTTACGAAACTTTCCCCTTTACAAAGAATAACAGACCCGAATTATCAAAGTATACGGGACTTTGCGCAAACCCATAATGCAACAATTCTTCGCGCAAAAAGTATAGGAGGATATCAAGGGCGTAATCAGCTTATTTTTTCAACTGCAGAGCTTGATGACCCTTTATTTTTTACACGTATTCCTCCTGACAGATATACTGACAGATATATCATACAACCAGATACTCCCCATACCTATATGCGCTATGTTGCCTACATTGAGCCACCAGAACATGATGGCCAACCAGAATCTATCTGGAGAATTACTGAAAAACGAGGATTAACAGTCAGTAACGATTCACGAAGAATAGCAGAAATCATTGCCACGGCAGATGTCTCAATCTCGGAAAAATTAATACTTGCTCTAGGAAATATGGGAAAATTATTTAAAAAAGGGACAGCAGAACAAAAAGATCTACAAGCTCCACGAATTTTTAGACATCATAGGACAATGCCTGCCGATACAGCAACACTACAACGTGTTGAACCTGTTTTATTAAAAGTAATAGATAGACTTCGTTCTGAGTTTGGGGAAGATATGCGGTTATTTTGTTTTGATGTGGGAATATTACCAGATGGTAATGTCACCATCTTTGAATTCCAAATGCCATTTGGCTTATGGAGTTATCCTTATGCAGCAAAAAAAGGCATGAGTAGTTACCGTAAACTTTTTCTTATGATAGCAAAGCAAATTGGAGATAAATTTCTAGAGAATATACATGTGTTAACTGGAATCGATTATAAAGACGGCTTGTGAAGTTTAGCGGTACATGAGGGGCTTTTCGAGAAGTACAGGAGTAAGGTACACACGATGCTTTTTAGCATCTATTTCTGTTACTGTTAGATTTACTTTTTGTCCATCTTCGTATTTTGTTGTTGGAGGAATTTTTTCTTTTCTGACAAATCCTTCTACCCCATCTACTCCCAAGTCAAACACAACTCCCTGCTCGGTGATTTTTTCAACTGTCCCTGTTACTTTTTGATCTTGAGCAAATTGCTTGAGAAGTTCTTGATATGGATCTGCTGTAAGCTGCTTTATAGAAAGCTCTTCTCTCTTGGAATTTGTATCAACTCCTGTTACAACAGCTTCAATGGTATCTCCAACAACAAACATCCCAGACAAGTCAGTTACTTTATCCCAGGAAATTTCGGAAATGTGAACGAGTCCATCTAAAAATGCTTCTTCTCCTTTTTCATTTTTGAATGGAAGATTTATGAAAACACCAAACGAAGTAACATGAGAAACAATTCCTTCTACTTTTTGTCCTTTTTTAAGTTTTTTCGCCATTGCGTCAAAATCTGCCTGACCAACAAGTGGTTTTTGACTGACAATAAGCTTTCTTGTTTCACGGTTACTTTCTGCAACCATTATAGAAAGTTTTTTCCCTGGCATATCTGTTGTATCTTGACTCAGTCCAACATGAGAATTTGGCAAAAATCCATCAATTCCCATTGGAGTCTCAACCAAATACCCACCTTTTGTTTGTGCCTTGACAGTAACTTCAATCTTTTCGTGATCTTTTTGCAACTTGCCAAGATGTTCCCAAATCTTTTCGTCAATAAATCGTCGTAAAGAAACAACAGTATTGCCTGTTTCAGATTCTGGATTCAGCACTTGTGCATCAACTACATCTCCAACTTTTAGCATAGACATAAGTGCACGGACTAAATTTCTGTCTTTTTCCAAAACAACTGCTTCGGTTTTGGCATTAATATCAAGAAGAATTTCACTTGAGGTAAGTTTGGTGATGGTTCCTTTTACAATGTCACCTTTGTGAACAGTAACAAATGGTGATGTATGACGGGCCATGAGTTCGGCCATTGTAGAAGCAGACTTTGTGCTGAGTTTTGCCGAAGCATTAGATGAGGTCATAGAAAGCTAACATAATTCCTTTCAATAGAATGTGTATAGTATACCACTAAGCTCTACAAGACGCAATGGAAGTTATGCAGCAACACGGGAGCCAACACGCCGGCTGGCAAACCCTTCCTGAAGTAGCTGGACTGCTGCTTGTAGTTCGTGGACTTGTGCTGGTAATCCTGTAGGCAATCTTCTTCTACGTATAGCTTGCACCACATATTCTATCCCAGACACAATTGCTGATTTAATACCTCTATCACGATAGAAATGATCTTTATACCCGACAACATGGTGTACAGATGCGCTGTCATCTTCTCCAATACGAAGTGCCGAACTATACATACTTCTATGAACTTGTACAGTCACTTGGTCTGTCTCATTGTCACGAAAAATACTTACCGTACCCACTCCTCTCTCCTGCGAAAAAGAATCTAATATCACTTCTTCCGAAGGAGGGACATCAAGGAGTGT